>ONBC01000095.1 GCA_900315955.1 uncultured Prevotella sp. | reverse complement strand
CATTTAATAGAGTAGAACTCCATAGCCATAGCCGCTCGAAAATCGGTCGTGGTACAATCAGAAAAATCGATAATCTTACTTTTTAAAGTGGGCTCATTTATGGCAATATGATCACTATTTAATTACCTGTTTTATTGTAACCATCATGTTATTGCGGATCAAAGAGGATTATCTGATAAGATCTTTTTTCTTTGGGAAAACGTATATAGTTCTTAAAAAAGTAGTAACTTTGCAGTGTAATCATCGAGATTTGTTATCTGAGTTATCAACCTAAAACATAGACTATTATGAAAGACAGAATTCTAAGTGCGGCAATCATTGCGGTGGGCATTATTGTCATGGGAATGAGCCTGAAGGCCGGCATGGATAATTTTACGGAGAAGGATCGTAAGGTCACGGTGAAAGGTCTTGCAGAAAAAGAGGTGAAGGCAGATAAGGTGACTTGGCCTATTGTCTCCAAAGAGCTTGGCAACGACCTGCCGGAGCTTTATGAGCGCATAGCCCAGAAGCAGCAGACCATCAAGCGGTTTCTCCTTGCCCAAGGCGTGAGCGACAAGGAGATAACGGTAAACGCTCCTCAGGTTATCGATCAGTCTGCCGACCAGTATAGTTCTCAGTCGAAGCCGTTCAGGTATAATATCACGCTTGTCATTACAGTGACATCCTATAAGGTGGACCTCGTGCGCGGCATCATGGCCCGACAAGGAGAGCTTCTCAAGCAAGGTGTCGCCATTGTGGCCGGCGATTACAACAATCAGGTGACCTATAGTCTCGACTCTTTCAAGAAGATGAAGCCACAGATGATGACTGAGGCCATTGAGAATGCGCAGCAGACGGCGCAACAGTTTGCCAAGAACAGCAAATCAAAGATCAATAAAATTGTCAGCGCTGATCAGGGGCAGTTCTCCATTGAGGACAGAGACAGCAACACCCCTTGGATCAAACGCGTGCGGGTGGTGACGACCGTGACTTATTCGTTGAAAGACTGAAACTGTTTTTATCACAGACCGCTGCAACGAACATGGTCGTCAGACGATTTTCTTGACATTTTTCGCTTTGCTCAAATATAATGATTAACTTTGAGGGCAAATCTGAAATCATGCACGTTTAGTTTTCGTTAAGACACAAAGGCCGCCGGCCTTAATCTCCATGGTCATAAGGCCGGATAAATGTCCGGGGCAATCTATTCGGCCTTTGTACCTTAGCGAGCGTGCTGAGAGATGCTCAATGCCCTGAATGTGGATGTCCGGATACGGCTGCGGGTGTCCAGTTGTTGAAAAAGCGGAGCACTTTTTCTTTGTTGTAGCCTTGTCCTTCCTCCAAGAAGCTGGAGTCTTGGATGTGGATCACTTTTCCGCTTGGGTCAAGGACGACAAAAACGGGGAAGCCGAAGCGCCGGGGGTTGTCGAGACGCTGCATCAGTGCTTCGGCTGCCTTGGCTTGCTCTTCTCCTCCCATCTTGCGAGGATTGTAGTTGACGTGGATATACACAAAGTTATCGTTGACTACCTTTGCGATGTCGCTGTCCTTGCTGATAAAGTCGGCAAAGCGAAGGCACCACGGGCACCAGTTACCACCAACCTGACAGATGACATACTTCTCCGGGGCAGCCGCCTTAGCCTTGACAATGGCCTTGTCTATCTGCTCCATCGGGTTGATGTCCTCATCGTAGACTTTCTTCAAGCTTGCCTGTGCGCCAGCCACAATTGCTGCGAGCACGAAAATGGTTGTAAGAATGCTTTTCTTCATCATACTGAATTGTTTGAGCCTTTATTCAGCCACTAACTCTAAGGCTACGCTGGCATCATTGTAGTTGATAATCGACCGTAGGTTGAGGCCTACTGCCATCAGCGTCTTGCCGCTGATTACTTTTCCGTCGAGGCTGCACGGTTTCTTCACGTTCCAAGGCGTGAGGTCCTTGATGCGGTAGTTGCGGTCCGGGTCGAGACCACCGAGCTGCACGGCCGGTATCTTCTGGTTGATCAGATAGTTGTA
The DNA here is from genome assembly GCA_900315955.1 of uncultured Prevotella sp. Classification (GTDB taxonomy): domain Bacteria; phylum Bacteroidota; class Bacteroidia; order Bacteroidales; family Bacteroidaceae; genus Prevotella. The sequence goes on along the minus strand of ONBC01000095.1, from coordinate 4,636 downwards.
GTTGTAAGCGAAGAAAGCTGCCCGGCTCTTGTCTTCGCTGACATACATGAGCGAGGCCACGCCGTCGCCTTCATACGGCGAGTGGAGACGATAGAGATCGCCCATCTGCACTACGTTTCTGATCTGCTTGTAGGCTGCTATGCCGCGTTTGGCGAAGTTGAAGTCTTCCTTGCTCATCTGGCTGGGCTGCAGCTCCATGCCTAACCGGCCGGTCATGGCCAGGTCCATGCGGAATTTAATGGGTGTCAGTCGCCCTGTCTGATGGTTTCGCTCAGCACTTACGTATGCGGCCATCGCCATTGCGGGGAAGTAGTTCAGCTCGCCCCACTGGATAAACAGTCGCATCTTGGCATCGGTGTCGTCGCTGCCCCAGAACTCCTCAAAGTATGGCAGCAAGCCGTAGTTGATACGGCCGCCGCCGCTCGAACAGTCTTGCATGACGAGTTTCGGGTATTTGGCGCGAATGCGCTTCAAGGTCTTGATAAGGCCCAACTGATAGTCAACGTAGATTTGCGACTGCTTGTCGGCTGGCAGATAGGGCGAGCCATAGTCCATCAGCGGTACGTTGCAGTCCCATTTGATGTAGGCGATGTCAGGATTCTCCGTCATCAGGTCGTCGACGACATGGAACACGAAGTCCTGTACCTTCGGGTTGGTTAGGTCGAGCACAATCTGCGATCCGCCGCGTCCGGTCGAGAGCTCGCGGTTCTTGCCGCGAAGCACCCAGTCGGGGTGTTTTTCAAAGAGCTCGCTCTTGGTGTCTGACATTTCCGGCTCAATCCAGATGCCGAACTTCATTCCGTCGGCCGTGGCTTCCTTGACGAGTGCCCCGATGCCGTTGGGCAGTTTCTTCGTGTTCACCATCCAGTCGCCAAGGCCTTGCCGGCCGTCGTTGCGCGGATATTTGTCGCCAAACCATCCGTCGTCCATGACGAACAGTTCGCCACCGATGCTGGCCCAGTCTTTCATCATCTCCTTCATCTTGTTTTCGGAGATATTGAAATAGACACCTTCCCACGAGTTGAGCAGAATGTCTCGCGGCGTGGAGCCCTGATTAAGCTTGTACTGTCGCGCCCAACGGTGGAGCGCACGGCTCACGCCGCCCTTGCCTTCGTCCGAGAAAGTCATGCACAGTTCCGGTGTGGTGAAAGTGCGGCCGCCTTCGAGCAGGTAGGCCGACTCTTCCTCGTTGATGCCCGCAATAAGGCTCAGCGAGGTGTTCTTTGCATCGACCTTCAACTTATAGTTGCCCGGCCAGGCCAGCGTTGCTCCAAGCACCTTGCCGCAGGTCTCACTGAGCCTTCCGTTTTCCGAGATCATCAACGACGGCGAGTCCTGCTGTGTGTTTTGCAGGCCGTTGCGGTTGGAAATAACTTTTTGTCCATTGGTTAGCCGCTCTTCCTCCTCAAAGTTCTCAGCTGCCCACGCGCCGTGCTGATGGCTCATGTAATTGTCGCCGCGAGGCAGGGAGATGAAGGCAGAGTTGTATTTGAGCAGTTTCACGGTTTTGCGGCCGTTGTTTTGTATCTCCACCCAAGTAGAGATGACATCGGTCTGGTTATAGGCCTTGAATACTTGCGTCACCTTGACGGGATACACCTTGTCGCGCATCTCGATGCGTAGCAGGCGGCCCTCGCTGTCAGTGGTCTGTTCCACACGGTCAACGACGAGGTCGAGCGTCATGTTGCCGTCGGGTTGTTGAATGGTGACAGCCTTCTCGCCATCCGTGTGCAGACCGAAAGCGGGATAGCTGGGTTGTTTGAGAGCCATGCCTGCGTCGAACACTTCTTGGGCGTTAGTCACCTTGCTGCCATAAAACTGAAACAGCGGAGCTTTGCCCTTGTCAGCCGTGACAACAAGCGATGTGTGCGGTGTGCTTACGATGTAGTTGTCTGCCCACGCCGGGGTCAGACATAGCGAAAGCAGAAAAGCAATTGATTGTTTCATGAGTTATTATGAATAATTAATGATTTATGATCGTCATTTTTGTCGGCGCACGCCTTTGGTGGGCACTGCCTTGGTGGGGTCTTCGGGCCATGCGTGCTTGGGGTAGCGCCGTCGCAGCTCCTTTCTTACGTCGAAATAGGCCGATTGCCAGAAGCTGCGCAGGTCGGAAGTGAGCTGCACGGGTTTAAAGCCCGGGCTGAGTAGCTCCATGAGCACGGGCACGCGGCCGTCGTCGACGGTGGGCGTGTCGGTCATGCCGAAGCATTCCTGCAGTCGGACGCTGACCACGGGCACGTCGGTGCCGACGCGGTATCTCACTTTGATTTGCCGTCCCGAGGCCACACCGATGCGCATGGGTGCCAGCCGGTCGAGGGTCTGCTGCTGTTCGTAGGTCAGGATGTTCCACAGCACCTGCGTCAGGTCAATCTTGTGCAGCTCGGCCGTGGTCGTCATGATGCGTCCGTTCTTGCTGATCCAGAAAGGCAGCCACGTCTCAGGATGCTGCAGCAGACGATTGGTAGAGAGGTCGGGCAGCGAAAGCTCGGGGTGCCATCGGGCTACGAGCGCTACGCGCAGTTGCAGTGTGTGCACGTCGTCATTCCAGTCGAGCAGTCCTTGTCCCTCTTTGGCCACGGCGTTGCAGACGATGGTGGTCAGCCGATCCTTGTCGAGGTCGGTGAGGGGCTTGGTTTGAACGACAAGCTGACCGATCCGTTGTTCGCGTTGAGCCACGATGCCACCCTGATGGGTGATCCACGTGATGTTGTCATACCACGTGGTGAGGTCGTCGATGTCGTTGATATTCACCGGCGCGGCGAGGAAAGCCCGTCCGCGTCCGTGGCTGCCCGCATGCAGCGCGGCGACAGCTATCCAGGAATAGCCCGCCAACGGGTCGTCGGGGGCAAGACTTACCGTGCTGCCATTGGCCAGCCGGTAGTCGCCGTTGTGTCCCATGGCCATGGCGATGCGTTCGGGATAGCCCGACGCCACCAATGCGCCGATCTCCTCGCCGTCCACATAACTGTTGTCGGTGTCTACGTTCGCCATGCGCGCATATTCCGCAGCGATCTTCGCTATACGGCTCCACGATCCGAGATGACGGTTGCAGCGGGCATCGCGCAGGGCGGTGACGCGCAGCAACAGGCTGGTGTACACCTCGTTGGCATTCATCACGTCCTTCTCTTCCAGTATGGCCGCCACGTCGCAAGCTAATGCCTTTCGACGGCGATCATTTCCCTGCACCATCATTCTCGCGATGCGCGGGTGGCAGGGCAGCGCTGCCATGCGCCGCCCGAGCGCCGTGATGTGGCCGTCGTGGGTGAGGGCGTGCAAAAGCCGCAGCTCGTCTTGTGCCTCTCGAAGGCTGCCTTCTGGCGGAGGCGTGAGCCAGGGCATAGCCTGAATGTCGGTCTCACCGAAGGCAGCTATGTCGAGCGCCATGGGTGTGAGATCGGCATAGAGGATTTCCGGCTGCCTGTCCTCGTCCATCCGCAGGTCGGTGGCAGCCGTCCACAGCTCGTAGCATATACCCGGAGCCACGCGTCCGGCGCGTCCGGCGCGTTGCCGGGCCATATCGCGGCTGATGCGCACCGTCTCGAGATGACTGAGGCCGGTGGTAGCGTCATAGACCAACTGTCGGCAGTAGCCGCTGTCGACGACAATGCGCACCCCTTCTATCGTGATGGATGTCTCGGCGATAGGCGTGGCAAGCACTACTTTGCGCTGTCCCTCGGGCGATGGCGCGATGGCTGCCTGCTGGCGGTCGGCAGGCAGGTTGCCGTAGAGCGGACAGATGGTTGTCGGCCCTAAGCTGTCGGCTAAGCGTTCGGCACAGCGCATGATGTCAGCTTGTCCCGGCAGAAAGGCGAGAATGTCGCCATCGTGTTCGCGATGGGCCCGGCTCACGGCGGCTGCCACGGCATCGGCTATCTGCGACGGGGCGGGATCGGCGTTGGCATGAACGATGTCTACGGGAAACATCTTTCCGCTGCATGTTATCTCTGTGCCACCGATGGCCCGGCAGATGGGAACAGCATCGATGGTGGCCGACATCACGACAAGATTGAGGTTGGGCCGTAGGATGTCCCTGACTTGTCGCGCCAGACAGAAGGTGAGGTCGGTCTGGAGACTGCGCTCGTGAAACTCGTCGAAGATGATGCAACTTACGCCGTCGAGGGTCGGATCATCGGTCATGCGACGGCTGAGGATACCCTCGGTCACAACCTCGATACGCGTCTTGGCCGATACCTTTCGCTCGAAACGTACCTGATAGCCTACGGTTCTGCCCACTGGTTCGTCCAACAATTGTGCCATGCGCATGGCTACCTGTCGGGCTGCCATGCGGCGTGGCTCAAGCATGATGATGCGGCCTTCGGGCAGTGCCTTGAGCATGGTGAGCGGCAGCAGCGTCGATTTTCCGGCACCGGGGGGCGCTACGACAACGGCGGCGTGGCGCTCGCTCAAGGCGGCGTTGAGCTGTTCCGCAATGGCTGCGGCTGGCAGCATGCGGGCAGAGGATAGTATGACGGGTTGCACGATAGAATTCATATCTATTAGGGGCGTAATGTCTGTGCCTTGCTATTATTTGTTTTGGCAAACTTACATAAAATTATTCTGATTTTACACCAGTTGGATAAAAAAGTTGAGACCACTACGTAAATAATAGCCCGAAGGCGACAGAATGTCGCAT
>ONBC01000092.1 GCA_900315955.1 uncultured Prevotella sp. | reverse complement strand
GCAATGCTTAACCAGCAACCGTCTGAGCTGAAGGTGGTCTATCTGCCGAGTTGTATCAATCAGACCATGGGACTGACGAAAGGTGCTCCCGTCAAGCGATCGCTTGTCAAGGAGACGTGCGCGCTGCTTCATAAAGCCGGCTATGAGGTTGTCTTCCCGAAAAATATGAAGAACCTCTGCTGCGGCCAGATCTGGGAAAGCAAGGGTATGACTGACATTGCTGACCGAAAGACTGCTGAGACCGAGCAGGCGCTCTATGAGGCCAGTGAGGGTGGCCGCTGGCCGGTGCTCTGTGACCAAAGTCCTTGCCTCCACCGGTTGAAGAAGATGGTCACGCGTGTCAAGCTCTACGAGCCGGCGGAATTTATCCTCACGTTCCTTAAAGACCGGCTCACGTTCCATCCTACTCACCGTCCGGTAGCTATCCATCTGACCTGCTCCACGCGTGAGATGGGGCTAAGCGACACGATGCTCGCTGTGGCACGCCTGTGCACCGACAACGTCTTCGTGCCCGAGGGCATCGGCTGTTGCGGCTTTGCCGGTGACCGCGGCTTCTCACGGCCGGAGCTCAACGACTGGGCTTTGCGCTCGCTCCATGGGCAGATAGCAGAGCACCATATCGAGCGCGGCTATTCCAACAGCCGGACGTGTGAGATCGGGCTCGAGGCCCATGCCGGCATACCCTACATGAGCATCGTGTATCTTGTCAACGAGTGCACGGAGCCGCGAAACTAAGGAGGCCGGAAGTTTAGAAGTATAGAAGTTCGGAAGTTCTGAAGCACGGAAGTCCGGACTTCTCTATTCTAATTCCATTTTTCTAACTTCGCTTGCCGCTCCACCTTGTTCTCCACGGCATCGCTGAGTGCGGCAAAGAAGTCGAGACCGACCGTCTTCTCCACTTCATCCACTGACATCACGAAGTCGGACATCGGACCCGAGCATCGGTCGTTGGTATAGATGAAGCCGAGGGCTTGAGGGTTGCGGCCAAGCCTGAGCACGACCTTGAAGAAAGCGTCGGGAACAGCGATGTCGTGTTCTCCTATCAGCCGTGGGCCGTCAGAATAGAAGATCGGGCCACAGACAATATAGATGCAGCCATAATCTCTGGCCCAGTCGCGGCAGGCATCCTCCAAGTCTTTCCACTCACCTCCGTTCAGTTGTCCATACTGCGGACAGATGTTTGTCAGCAGATGGCACTCGTCCATCGCCTCATCGCTCCATTTGTTGTCTGCTGCCGGGCACATGTGCCCACGCTGCATGCCGTAAGGACTGCCTTTATAGTCTTCATAGTAAGCACGCGGATAAGGCACGTCCATGTCCTCATGGAAGCGATAACCTTTGCGCACATAAGGGCCGTCGGTGTGGTCAGCCGTCAGTTTCCAGGCTACCCAGTTGGGGCACCGCGTATATTTGTTGTATGAGGTCGTATAGGCAAGTCTGACTAAGACCTGGCTCTGCCGCTTTTTCGTGAAGCGTGGGATCTCTATGCCCTTGGCAGCCTGAACAGAGGCCGTATCCCCGGTCTCTTCGTCGGATGCTTCCGCCTCGCCGGCTCTTGTTGCAGGCACACTGTCCATTACGGCAGTCGACGGATCACGGTTGGCGGACGCACTGTCGCTGCTTCCTTGGCCTTTGATGAAGAAATAACCAAAGAAACATAAGGCGACAATAACGGTTAATAAAGTTGGAGACTGATTCTTATTCTTCTTTGTCCTCATGTTAGCTTATTGTTCAAGCTGTCAGCCGATGGTCTTTACGATCCAGTCGACATGCTCCTTCACTGCCTTCTTGGCATCATCCGACAGCACACCCGTCCCCGCATTGAGCAGGCCACCGGTGAGACGACCGCCTAAATACTCCATGTTGCAGAAGCCGGCACTGACCTTGAAACGGTTGAGAATATCCTTATCCGTGATGCCACAGGCACCTGAGGTATAGACATCTGTCGGAGCGCCGGCCGTGATGCCGAACACGATCTTCTTGCCTTTCAAGGCCGTGCCTGTGCTGCCATATGCCCAGCCATGAGCCATCGTCTCTTCCCACCAGCGCATGATGAGTGAGGAGGCCGAATACCAGAAGAGCGGCGACTGGATGATGATAACGTCGGCATCCAACAGTTTCTGTTGCTCCGTCTTCACATCAATCTTAAAGTCCGGGTATAGTTTTGCCAAATCATCGACAACGATACCTGAGACAGCTTCTGTGAGTTCTTTGACAATCTCTTTATTAGCTACGGAGAATTCAGGGTATGTGTGCCCTGTCACTAATAATACTTTCTGCATAACTTTATGGTTTAATTAAACTATGTATACACACCTATGTATCAAGGCCGCTAACATGTTGTAAATTCTGAAATAAGCATTCATAAACAAACATGTACTCAACTGAGGCAAAGGTAGTAAAAACGAAGAAAAGGACAAAGCAAAAACGATAAATAATGTTGGGGTGAAATTATTTTTCTGACTTCGTCAACGCATTCCTCAAAATTAATAATCTCATCTTGTTAGATTTGGAAAGAAAGTAAAACCTATAAGACTTTGAGAAAGGAGGCCCTGATGACATAAACATCCCGTTCTTTCTTATTTTCCTTTGTTAATGATATAAATGCCCGCGGTGGCCAATGCACCGGCAAGCACATATTTCCAATAGAACACCTCGTGCAGGCAGAGGCAGGAGCTGACGGCACCGACAACAGGAATGAGCGAGTTGTAGATAGCAACCTTGCCGATGGGGTTGCAAGTGAGCAGTTTGTTGTAGAGCGTAAAGCCCACTGTGCTGATGCAGATGAGCAGGAACAGCCAAAGCAGCCCCAACACTGTAAGTCTCGGCAGCGTACCTCCGGCGATGAGGCCGCAGGCCACAAGGACAATGCCGCCGACGGCAAGGCTGTAGCCTGTGCCGACGAAGACATTGATCCGTTTGCCAAGACCACGGATGAGCAGCGAAGCTGTGGCACCGCAGAGGGCGTTGAGGATGATCATGCCATCGCCTAACCAAGTAAAATGTCCACTGTCTGCCCCGCCTATGTTCAGCGACAAAATGCCGGCAAAGCCGATGACGCAGCCCACTATCTTGCGCAGCGTCATGCGGTCGCTCTTGAAGAAGATGCAGGCCATGATAACTACCGAGAAGACGCTGAGCGAGTTGAGAATGGCAGCCCGTGAACCTTCGCTGTGCGACAGACCAATATAGAAGAAAGTATAGTGAAGAGTGGTGTTGACGAGGCAGAACAAAAGGATGAACCACCAGTCGGCGCGATGTCGGACCTGAAAGTCCTTATGGGTGGAAAGTGCCATGGCCAGTACCAACAGTCCGGCGATGGTGAACCGGATACCGGCAAAGAGCATCTTGCTGCCTGTCATCGCCGGTGTTATTTGAAATTCGGCGTAGCCCAGCTTGATGAGCGGATAGGCAAATCCCCAGGCGATGGCAGCCGTGAGGGCAAACAGTGCCACCCACAGCGGACGTTGAAAAACGGATAGTGTGTTCTTTGAGCTCATTTCATCAAACTATGGAATAATAATCGTCCAATTCATTCAGGGAACTGCCAAATGGCATCCTTTCTTTTTGCTTCATTTCCCCCTTTTTCTGAACATATTCCGAAGGAGTGTCTTTTCGGGGTAATTCGTTTATCATTCCGTTTATTTTTCTAAGTATTGTATGCGCCTGTTGGCTTCTGTTCTATTGGGATACAAAAATAAGACAATAAAATGAGAAACATGGCGTTTAATATAAGATTAACAAAAATGATTATCCGCAATCCTCAAAATTTCGGACTGTGGTAGGCAGAAAACAAGTAAGACGGGTTTAAAATGAAAGAAATCCTACGATTACGCACGATTCTGACCTAATACATAATTTTGCAGGTGGATTACAAAACTTATTCAATCGATGACGATACAACTAAAAAGCCTTGGACTGTTGTTTTCTTTGGCTACATCGTTGTGGCTTCCTGCCCAGAACATCAGTGTGCAGTCTCAGACGCTGCCCAATCCTGACAACGAGCCTGCCCCCGTCTTCCCCGTTCCAACGGAGCGGCAGCTGAAATGGCAATCCACGGAGTTCTATGCTTTCTTCCACTATGGGATGAACACCTACACCGATCGGGAGTGGGGCAATGGCGATGAGGACGAGACCCTCTTCGCACCCACCGCCAAGCCGGACCCTTTGCAGTGGTTGAAGGCGGTAAAGGCTGCCGGCATGAAAGGTGGCATCGCCGTGGTGAAGCATCACGACGGCTTCTGCCTATGGCCTACAGCCACTACCACCCATAACATCACGAAGGCGGGCAACGCTTACGGACGTGCTACCAACATTCCGCGCGACTTTGCAGCGGCGGCACGGAAGTTGGGCATGAAGTATGGCTTCTATGTGTCGCCCTGGGACCGCAACAGTGCCTTTTATGGCACCGACCGCTATGTGAGTGATGTCTTCCTGAGACAGTGTGCCGAATTGGCCAACTACGGTGCCGACCAGTTTGAAATGTGGTTTGATGGTGCCAATGGGGGCTCCGGCTATTATGGCGGGCGCAACACCATGGTAGAGATCGACCGTGAGACCTACTACGACATTCCCAACCTGCGCGATTCCATCCACAAGTCGTGTCCCAACATCATCCTTTGGGGAGTAGGCGGCGAGGCGCGATGGATCGGCAACGAGAGTGGATGGGCTGGCGAGACCAACTGGAGTCCGGAGGAGCGTGGCTATGCTCCTGAAGCCAACGGCATGTATGGCACGATGGACGGCTGGTACTGGTTACCCGGCGAGAGCGATGCCAAATTCACCGACAAAGGCTGGTTTTGGCATCCCGGACAGAAAGCGCTCACGCCTGAGCGCACGTTTCAGATGTATCTTGAGACAGTGGGGCGCAACGCCACGCTTATCCTCAACTGCCCACCCGACCGCAGCGGCCGGCTGCCCGACGAAGAGGTGGAAAGCCTGCGAAACTTCGGCCGGTTGCTCCATAAACGGTTGGGGCGCAATCTCGCCGAGAAAGCTAAGGCGGAGACTTCTTGCGTGAGAAGGGCCGGGCAGCATCGCGACTATAAAGCTCAGAACCTCAATGACAGCAACACCTCTACCTATTGGTGCGCGCCCGACAACATCCGCAAGGCCACGATAACTCTCAGCTGGGAGAAGCCTCAAACGGTGCGCTATGTCGCTCTGCAGGAGTATATACGGCTCGGTCAGCGTGTGAAGGACTTCGTCGTGGAGACCTCAGCCGATGGCATTCATTGGGAGCGACGCTGTGGCGATATCCCTACCACAACCATCGGCTACAAGCGCATCCTGCCACTCAATGGCTCCACAACCGACAGCTATGGTGCGGGCTATAACGTGAAGGCCTTGCGCGTCACGATCACTGATGCCAAGGCCTGTCCTACGATTTCTGAAATAGCAGTTTATTGAACCAATTATCACACTATCAACGATTATGAAATTCTCCATATCATACGGAGCTGCCCGTTTCTTCCTGATCTTTTCACTCTTGCTTGTTGGCCGGCACGCCATGGCCTCTGTCTCTGCCGACAGCTTGGCTTGGCGGAGCATCGGTGTCTATGATTCTTGGGAGCACTCGCCCTTCATGACCGGACAGCTCAAAGGCAACGCCCAGGTGGGGCAGGGCTTCATTGCCTTCCAGCGTTCTCGCTATGGCTCCAATACCTACGGGCTGCGTATCGATCTCAGCCGCACTTTTGAGCTCACTCCGCAACTGAAGTACGTCCACGTGAGGCTACTCAAGCCCAAGGCGGGTCGCACCATGCTTATCGGACTTGGCAAGCGGCGTGAGCGCACGGCACAGAGCAACCGAACCGAACAGTTTTGGGTCTATTCCACTAACATCGTAGAGCCGGGCCAATGGACTGATGCCGTCTTCCCTGTGAAGGGAGCGGGCGGTATCGACATCTACAGTCTTGTGGTTGTACCCGACTGTGAATCGACCCACGACCTTGCGTCCGACTTCATGACCTATGTCGGCACAATGACTATTAACGACAGTCCTGTTTCGACCACGCGCTTGTCAAATTATCCGCTGGCCTTCTCGCCTGAGGATGCTACGGTGGAAGCCGCTGAATCCATTGACTCAGTGGGCATCGCCGGCCGATGCCACACCGGTGGCGTGGTTCGGGTGCCGAAGGTTGACGGCAGCCGGAAGCCCCGCTATAAGGACATGCTTGAGCAGGCGCTCGACGTTGTGCCGGGCGAACATGTCGTCTTCACGATCAATGGGCAGCCTGCCGGAAAGTCATCAGTGAGCATCGACTTTGACAATGACGGCCGTTTCTCACCCTCCGAGCACTTTGACGGAACGGTCGACCTGCCCTTAGCTGTCCCTTACGGCTTCTACCGTTTGCGCCTGGAGTGGGGCGAAGCTGTCGTTGACACCCGTCTCAATGTGCATCCTCAGACCGTCACCATTTATCAAGAAGGTCGCAATGGCGAAGTGGTGGCTGCCGATGGGCGGGCTTTGGCAGCCCTGAGTGCGGCTTTCGGCAAACCGATTGCCGTGAAGGTGGTGCCCTCGCATGGTTTTACGTTCTCTGGCGTGCGCGTGCGCTCAGGCTATAAGCTCAACGCTGACCGTCTGGTCCACGGAACGCCGCAATACGTTGATCAGGTGATTCCCCGCTCAGCTTTCAAGGCCAATGGAGAGGGAGTGATCCCTGCCGAGCTTGTCAGGGGAGATGTTGTGGTTGAGGGCATCTTCGAAAGCAAATAATCATAACTTACTCTGAATGGTTCTGGGGTAGGGATAAGGCTCCTGACTTCGTCAATACGTCACCCATATTTAATCAGTTGTGCCGTCTATTCTGACCAAATTCTCGCAGAGCCGCAGGGTTTATTGAGGCGCAGAGTTCCTCAGAGAATTAGAGAACGCAGAGAGACCTTCGGTCTTGAGAGGAGTTCACAGAGATGACCCATCGCTATTCTTGCGGTATATCTCCTCATACTCAATATCTCCTCGTACTTTCTACATAGACCGAAGGTCTCTCTGTTCTCTCCTCTAAAGGACAAAGGACTCTCTGCGATCTCAGCCCCTCACACGTATCATCTCTGCGGCTCAATAAACTCTGCGGCTCTGTGTGAGATAATTACTAACTCTTGACTTCTATCTCCTAATTCTTAACTCTTAACTCCTTCCGCGTCACCCTGAATCACTTATATTTTCTTGCAAGTGCTTGATTGTCAATGGAGATATTTTGTCTCAATAAAATAGTGACGAAGTCAGGAACTGTGTTCTTACCATGTTTTTTTCTTTCTCAGTCGATGAACCGCTTGAGAATGCCGCCGTACTCGTCGATGCGTCGGTCGCGGAGGAAGGGCCACCAGCGGCGCACCTGCTCGCAACGGTCAAGGTCAAGTTCGATGATCTGCTCGCACTCCTCTTGGTTGTCGGCACGGAAGAGAAACTCTCCCTGCGGGCCTGCCACAAAGCTCGACCCCCAGAACTGTATGCCGTTGGTCTGATGGCTCGGGTCAGGCTCGTAGCCGACGCGGTTGACGGTGATGACGGGGAGCCCGTTGGCTACGGCATGTCCGCGCTGCACCGTTGTCCACGCCTCGCGCTGCCGTTCCTGCTCCTCGGGAGTATCTGACGACTCGTAGCCGATGGCGGTGGGGTAGATGAGCATCTCTGCGCCTTGGAGGGCCATGAGGCGTGCTGCCTCGGGATACCACTGGTCCCAGCATACAAGCAC
>ONBC01000055.1 GCA_900315955.1 uncultured Prevotella sp. | reverse complement strand
TTCTCAATGACATGGCAAAAGTAGCAATAAAATACGACAATATTGTTCCCTACGGTGGAATTTTTTATGCGATGAACGAATTTAGGCGCACCGGACTGGACAAACGGGGGTAAGGAGGCATTATGCTCGCATATCAGCCAACACATGGTAAAAAGTCAGTCCGAACTAAAAAATCGCGTTCTTGGCGGTTTGTGCCTCAACGCTCTGAGACTTTTAGTAGGGTTGCGGATTTGAGGATATATAAAAATAATTAGGTCAAGTCAAAAAAAACACTAAACCGAGCGAAATATTTCGGAAAACACGAAGAAAGAATCAAATAAAATACCTAACTTTGCAAACGTTTCAACTAGGGATTAGTTTTACAATTTAATTTTAACAATTATGAAAAAGATCCTCTTAGCAGCGGCTTTCGTCGCTATGGGCCTTGGAAGCGCCAACGCCCAGACAGGGTTGCAGACTTCTAAGTTCTTTGACAACTGGTACTTAGGAGCAAAAGTTGGTGTTTCGACACCGCTTACTTTCAACCACACCTTTCCCTTGAATCCTAACTTCGGTGTGAAGCTCGGCAAGAACTTCTCTCCGGTGTTCGGTGCCAACGTTGAGGGACTTTTGAACTTTGGTGACAACCGTTTCGTTGCTCAGATTCCAGAGAACATGGTTCTTGACTCTAAGACATTTGTCAAGTCCTTCAACCTCGGTCTGAATGGTACCATCAACTGGACCAACCTCTTCCTCGGATACAACGAGAACAAGGTATTCGAATTGGGCACTGAGCTAGGTATCGGCTTTACACATTTTTATGGTGACAAGAACGGCATGACCGTTAAAGGAAACTGGGGTGACAACGATGACCTCACAGCCAAGACATCTATGACGTTCGCTTGGAACCTCGGTGGTGCCAGCAAGCCTTGGCAGGTTTATCTCGAGCCGGGCATCTATTGGAACCTTACACACGGACCAAACGATGCCGTACAGATGGACAAGCGTACCGCACAGTTAGCTCTGCAGGCTGGTGTCAACTACAAGTTCAAGACATCCAACGGCACTCACAACTTCAAGCTCATTGATGTTACTCCGCTGAACGACGAGATCAACGATCTGCGTGCTCAGCTCGCCCAGAAGCCTAAGGAAGTCATTAAGGAAGTTATTAAGGAGGTACCCGTCGAGAAGGAGACAACTAAGACGAACACTGTTCGTATCGACAACCTCTTCTTTGTAACCTTCCAGCAGGGCAAGTCACAGCTCGTTCCTGAGATGAAGAAGGCTCTGAACAACATCAAGCAGGGCAGCCACGTTGAAATCGTTGGTACTGCTTCTCCTGAGGGCTCTAAGGAGCTCAACGACCGTCTGTCTCAGGCACGTGCAGACGTTGTTGCTAACTACCTGAAGTCTCGTGGCGTCATCGTTGACAGCGCTTCCGGTAAGGGTGTTCAGGGTGTAACCTCTAACCGTTTGGCTGTTGTTTACGTGAAGTAATCATTTAATACCTCTATAATAAGCGGAGCAGATCCTTCTGCCCCGCTTTTTTTTGTCTTAAAAAGACAATAACTAAGAGATTCTTTGTAACTTTGCACTTAGAAAGTAAACACTTAAAAAACATACAGCGCTATGCTTACATTAAAACTCATTACAGAGGAAACCGAGCGCGTTGTCAAGGGACTTGAGAAGAAACATTTCCCCAACGCTCGCGAGGCTGTTGAAAAGGTTCTCGAATACGACAAGATACGCCGCGAGGCGCAACAGAAGCTTGATGCCAACAAGCAACAACAGAACCAGCTCTCCAAGCAGATTGGCGGACTGATGAAGCAAGGCAAGAAAGACGAAGCTGAGAAGATCAAAGCTCAAGTAGCCGACCTCAAAGCTGACGACAAGGCTCTGCAGGAGCTTTACGACAAGGCGCAGGCTGATATGACGCATGAGCTGCTCGACATACCAAACATTCCTAACGACAAGGTGCCGGAAGGCAAGGATGCATCAAGCAATGTCGTCATCAAGGAAGGTGGTGTCATACCCGAGCTCCCCGAGGGCGCACTCTGCCACTGGGATCTGCTGAAGAAATTCCATCTCGTCGACTTTGATCTCGGCGTGAAGATCACAGGGGCAGGCTTCCCCGTTTATATCGGCAAGATGGCTCGCTTCCAGCGTGCGCTCGAGGCCTTCTTCCTTGATGAGGCCCGCAAGGCAGGCTACATAGAGATCCAGCCGCCTTACGTCGTCAATGAGGCTTCCGGTTATGGCACCGGTCAGCTCCCCGACAAGGAGGGACAGATGTACCACGCCAACCTCGATAACCTCTTCCTCATCCCGACAGCCGAGGTGCCGGTGACGAACCTCTTCCGCGATGAGATCCTCGATGAGAAAGACCTGCCCATCAAGTGCTGCGCCTACTCAGCTTGCTTCCGTCGCGAGGCCGGCTCCTATGGTAAGGATGTACGTGGTCTGAACCGCCTGCACCAGTTTGACAAGGTAGAGATCGTACGCATCGATACACCTGAGCACTCTTACCAGTCCTGGCACGAGATGCTCGACCATGTAGAAGGCCTGCTGAAGAAGCTGGAGCTTCCTTATCATCTTCTCCTGCTCTGCGGCGGTGACATGAGCTTCACATCCAGCATCTGCGTCGACTTCGAGACCTATTCGGCTGCTCAGAAACGCTGGCTCGAGGTGAGTTCTACAAGCAACTTTGAGAGCTATCAGGCCAATCGTCTGCATTGCCGCTTCCGCCGCTCCGACACCAAGAAGATTGAGCTCTGCCACACACTTAACGGCTCTG
Organism: uncultured Prevotella sp.; assembly: GCA_900315955.1. Classification (GTDB taxonomy): domain Bacteria; phylum Bacteroidota; class Bacteroidia; order Bacteroidales; family Bacteroidaceae; genus Prevotella. Next base: position 29,028 of record ONBC01000055.1, on the reverse strand, counting down.
CACTGGCTCTCCCCCGAATCGTGGCCACGATCTTAGAGAACAACCAGACACCGGAGGGTATCCGCGTGCCGAAGGTGCTCGTGCCTTACTGTGGCTTCGAGATGCTCGACGACAAGAACGACTGAATAAGCTCATATTTAAGAAACACGTTTTAGAACCCATCCTTTAGGAACGTGTTTCTTAAGAACACTCTTTTTCAGGTACCTTTGAGGTGCCAATATCGCCAAGGCCAGACTTCGCAAGAATGTCATGGCCTTTTTCTTTTGGTCATAAGCTCATTTAATGTCTGAGACCTTACATCTTTCCCATTCTTTTTCACTAACTTTGTAAGCATGAACACAACCAATATCAAAATAGAACCCAAAAGACTGTCAGAGAACGTCTCGCTCATTGCTTTTGATGCCGACGACACACTGTGGGATTGCATAGGCCACTTCGAAGCTGTAGAAAAGGCCTACGGGCAGCTGCTTGCGACTTATGGCAGCTATGAAGAGATAGCTTCCAGGCTTTTCGAACGGGAGAGAGCCAACATGCCGCTCTTAGGCTATGGCAGCAAAGCATTCATCATCTCACTCGTGGAAAACGCCATCAATATATCTAAAGGAAAAATTAGTGGAGATGAACTATTGAAGATCATTGAGTTAGGAAAGACACTGCTTGATATGCCGGGCACTCCGCTTGAAGGCGTTGAAGTGACCTTGAAAGCGCTGCGTAAGCAAAGTTCCTACAAAATGGTTGTCTTTACGAAAGGCGACAACCTCGACCAGGAAAACAAGTTTCATCGATCAGGGTTGGCTAAATATTTTGACGATTGCATCGTCGTAGCCGACAAGACACCTCACGAATACATGCACCTCTGCCGCCTCTTCGATACCAACATCGGGCGACTCTGCATGGTAGGCAACTCGTTCAAGAGCGACATCCTTCCGGTGCTGAAACTTGGAGGCTATGCAGTTCATATTCCTTACGAGCAGGAATGGCAGATGGAACAAACCGAAGATCCAGAAAACAAGATACAGTCTTTTCCACATTACAGACATATCGAACATTTCAACCAACTGCTTACGTTGCTTTAGTCTACTGCCCCACAACGGCCATTGCTTTAGCTTATTATCGCACAACAACCAAGATCCCAAAATCGAAAAACCATATACCATGGAGCAAAATATACTCGACCAACTCAGCCATTGTCCGCTCTTCGCGGACATGAGCCCCATAGAAATAGAAATCGCCCTCAGTGACGCAAAATGGTCCACTGTGCATTATGATGCACACGACATCTATGCGCTTGCCCACATGCCTTACCGCCATGTGGATATCATTCTCAGCGGCACACTCATCTGCCGCATGTCGTCACTCTCGGGCAAGCAAGTGGAAGTCAGCCGGTTACACGGCGGGAACATCATAGCACCGGCCTTTGTCTTCTCTAAAAACGACAACCTGCCAGTAGGCGTAGAGACTGGCACACCTGTTACGGTCTTCCGCATGCGGAAACCCGAATTTGAGCAATTGCTTCGCGACAACTGGCAACTGTCGATGAACTTCATACGAGTGCTGTCCAACATCAACGCCTTCCTAACAAAACGTTTGAAAGTGTTAAGTCTCTACACCGTAAGGGAAAAAGTAGCATGGCTTCTCCTCGAGCGCGCAGGAGAGCAGGGATCCAACATAATCCGCCTCTTCCGCTCACGTCAGGAGATAGCCGACTCGTTCGGAATACAAAAGTTCTCGCTGCTCCGCGTGCTTGCCGACTTCCAAAAAGAAGGAGCCATCAAGATCAACGGGCGCGAGATAACCATCTTAGACCGTCAGAAGATGAAGTAGCACGACGGCATTGTTGTGCTGCTCATCCTTGGCACCATAGAGCAGCGTCACCTTGTCATGGCGGCGGAGCTCATCGAGCACAGGAGCGACCTCCGGATTCGCCTTCAGCTCCTCCACATACTTTTTTGAGAACTCCTCGAAACGTTCGGGAATATGGTTGAACCACTTCCGCAGTTCCGCTGAGGGTGCGAGCGTCTTGGCCCAAAGGTCAACCTTCGCATCTTCTTTTTTGATGCCGCGCGGCCAAAGCCGGTCTACAAGCACGCGGCAGCCATCACTGTCTTCAGCAGGCAGGTAGATCCTTTTAATGCTGATGTCCATGATCAATTATTGATTCTCGTTTTCCATTCTCAAAGCCATCGGGAAGAGCACTTCGTTCTCCACCCATATATGCTCGAGCAGCCAGTCACGGAACTCCCGCAGCCGATCCAATACTTGCTTATATTGTGGCTCGGTGCCTTCCGGAGCCGTATAGTTGTTCGTCAGCGCTGCAATACGCTCGTGACGGCTCATCTCGTCGTCGTGCTCCATCATCATCATCTGTATAGGAGCCTGGATAGTCCCACAGTGGAACGGCGCCACACGCTGTCCGGCCTCACGAGCGTTGTACATCTCCATGATGTAAGGATAGAGCACCTGCTCCTCCTTCATGCAGTGTGTGTCGAGGTCCTGGAGGCTGTTGCGGAAATGATCCGTCACCTTGTCGAGCTCATGATGCCGGCTGTCCACGTCAAGCAACAGGTTGTAGATCCCCACGCCATACCTGCGCGTGTTGCGGTGATGAAACTTCAGCACATAATCGACTAACAAATCGAGGTCCCACTTCTCGAAAGGTATTCCCTTCGCAATCTCCGGTTTATTCATATATATGATCGAAATCTTGTTATTTACACCTGCAAAGGTAACCATAAACACTTAACGGCACCGGTAACAATTGTTATCCGATGCCGTTAAACATTATAAAAACAGCCTTTCTTTATCCTATCGTGATGACATATTCGCTCATAAAGCTGCTGCCGGGCAGAAGCCGGTTCATGAGATACTTGTCCTTGAACTCACCGTCGAACCCCGCCTGGTCGGTGATGCCATACCACGGTTCTACGCAGACGAACGGAGCATGTTTTCCGAACGGTGTCCAGATTCCCACGGCAGGTGTCTTAAAATCGAGCGACACATGCGGATTACCGGCTGCATCAAGCAGCTCGACATGGCGAAGCTGACTATGATCAAAGACGATGGCATCGTCCTTGAAACTGTCTTCCGTGAAACGGAAAAGACCCTTTTCTGTATCAAAAGGACGGTAATCTCTGCTGAGGAAACCCTCCTTATTGATAAAGACGCGCATCGGTTCAGGATTGTCGAAACGGAGCGACCCTTTCACCGATTCCCCAGCCTTTGCTCCTGGTACGAGGAAAGCCGGATGACCGCCAATCTGGAAAAAGATAATCTTGTCATCCGTATTCTCCACGTGCCAAACCACATGAATCTTGTTACCGGTCAGTTTATAGCTTACGGCGAGATTGAAATGATAAGGATATCGCTTCATCGTCTCTGCATCGTCGTGCAAGCCGAAAACGACCTGCTCATCTCCTTTAGCAAGGAGCCTGAAGTCTCTGTCACGTGCGAAACCATGACGAGTGAGATGATACTCCTTTCCTCCGACGCGATAGGTGTTGTCGCAAACGGTGCCGACAATCGGGAACAGTATCGGCGAGCGGCGACCCCAATAAGCCGGATCGCCCTGCCAGAGATATTCCTCACCACCATTATCCTTGATGCTCTGAAGCTCTGCTCCGTGCTCTGAGACCTCAACCTTTAGCTTATCATTCTTGATCGTTTCCATGATTTTTCTTTAAGACATGCGATTGACTGACTTATGACAAACCCTCGCCCGACACGTGGCAATTGAGCAACTGTCACCTGTGTCAGGCGATGCCTGTTACTTATTTCTTCCGTTGACTTTTGCGGTTTGCCCGCTGCTCCCGGTACTTGGCTTTCTGCCTGGCCGATCCGGAGCCGTGGGCACCCGTGATATACTTTTTCTTCTTGGCTTTGGTCTTCACCTTGTCGTCGGCTGGCTTGGGTCCTGACGCTTTCTTGAAGGTGATGCCATTGACAAGAATGTCCTCGAAATCATCCATTATAAGCGTTGATTAGTGATGGAACAGACGAACGTGGGTCATGGCCATGGCGATATCGTACTTGTCGCAGGTTTCTATGACATTGTCGTCGCGGATAGAGCCACCTGCCTGTGCGATATATTTCACGCCACTCTTATGCGCACGCTCAATATTGTCACCGAAGGGGAAGAAAGCATCAGAGCCGAGGCACACATTCGTGTTCTTGGCGATCCACTCCTTCTGCTCCGGGCGAAGGAACGGCTCCGGCTTCTCTGTGAACCACTGCTGCCAGGCTCCGTCGCGCAGCACATCGTCATACTCCTCTGAGAGATAGACGTTGATGCAGTTGTCACGGTCGGCACGGCGGATATGCTCCTTGAACGGGAGGTTGAGCACTTTCGGGCTCTGGCGCATCCACCACTCGTCGGCCTTGCTGCCTGCGAGGCGCGTGCAGTGGATACGGCTCTGCTGGCCGGCACCGATGCCGATAGCCTGCCCGTCCTTTGTGTAGCACACGGAATTGGACTGAGTATATTTCAGCGTGATGAGCGCAATCTTCAAGTCACGCAGCGCCTCCGGGGTGAAGGTCTTGTTCTTCGTGGGCACATCCTCGAAGAGCTTCGGGTCGGAGAGATCCACATTGTTACGGCCTTGCTCGAAGGTGATGCCGAAGACCTGCTTGTGCTCAATAGGGTCAGGCACATAGTCAGGATCAATCTTGATGACACAGTAGGTACCCTTGCGCTTAGCCTTGAGGATCTCTAAAGCCTCCGGCGTATATCCCGGTGCGATGACACCGTCGCTCACCTCACGCTTGATCAGGCGCGCCGTAGCTTCATCACAGATATCGCTCAGTGCGCAGAAGTCGCCGTAGGAGCACATACGGTCAGCCCCACGCGCACGGGCATAGGCGTTGGCCAGCGGAGTCAGCTCGAAGTCGATGTCGTCAACGAAGTAGATCTTCTTCAGCGTGTCGCTCAGCGGCAGACCGACAGCCGCACCCGCAGGACTGACATGCTTGAACGAGGCAGCAGCAGGCAGTCCCGTGGCTGCCTTGAGCTCCTTCACGAGCTGCCAGGAGTTAAGCGCGTCAAGAAAGTTGATGTAACCGGCACGGCCGTTGATAACCTCTACCGGCAGTTCACCATGTTCCATGTAGATACGTGCGGGCTTCTGATTAGGGTTGCACCCGTACTTTAGTGCGTATTCCTTCATTATTAATATAGATTTAATCTTTTCTTGTGGCAAAGGTAACAAAAAAAGTCGTATCTTTGCCACGCGTTATAGAAAAAGTATGTGAGAAAATGAAAAGAGACTTAAAACTTCTGTTTCAGGAAGCAGGAAAGAAGGTCAAAGAGGGAGAACATGAGGTAGGACACGATCTGAACAGCCTCTCCAAGAAGCTGGAGCGGCACCACATCAATCTGACTACAACCTCTTTGAGAAAACTGATGGATCTTGTTACCGGCAAGCGCAAGCTCTCGATAGCTGCCAAGAACCGCTTGGCGCTCTTCGCCGGGTTTCAGACCTGGGAAGACCTCGACGAAGCGCTGCACGGCGATGCCGATGGAGACGAGAACTATGCCGTGAAATAAGCGGTCAATGAAATGTCACTATATTTTTATTTTTAAGGACACCCGCCTCATACCAATAGTCACCTGCCTTCATACCGAAAGGCAGGTGGCATTCTTATAAAACCATCCTTTCCCGGCTTCTTTTTCACGCTTTTAATTTTTTTCCACCTTTCGCACCCCACTATCTCTTGCATTTTCCATAGAAAGATTTCTTTCTTTTTATTAATATTTTCCTTAATCGCTTCGCCTCTATTTTTACTTTATTACATTTTAATTAAAAATAAATGCGATTTTTTTTGGAACCAAACGATGTTTTTCCTAATTTTGCAAAAAGATTAACTAAACAAAGCAATTACGAATCAAAAGAATCCAAAAGACGATTCGCAACACATTATAAAATATATAAAAGGTATTAAGGACTAAATTATTAAGCTATGGGTAAACTCAAGTCTCTAAAATTAATGAGAGTAGCTTTCTCTATTTTCTTTTGCCTTTTTGCCTATGCCCTATCTGCACAGACAATCAATGTGAAAGGAAAAGTGAAAGACTCCGGCGGCGAATCTATCATCGGCGCCAATGTCCATGTATTAGGAACGACATCCGGCACGACAACGGATGTCAATGGCGATTTCTCTCTCCAGTGCGATGCCAACGCTAAACTGGAAATCACTTATCTCGGTATGGAGAAGCAGGTCGTTGCAGTAGGCGGCAAGCGTTCTCTGAACGTTGTCCTCAAAGATGGCAAACACGAGTTAGGCGAAGTGGTTGTCACGGCCTTGGGCATCAAGCGTTCCGCCAAAGCCCTCGGCTATTCAGCTACCTCCGTCAGCACGAAGGAAATAGAGAATGCCAACACTATCTCGCCGGTCACCGCACTGCAAGGCAAGGTAGCCGGTGTGGAGATCGCACAGTCGGATGGTGGTATGTTCGGTTCCACGAAGATTGAAATCCGTGGTGCCTCAACACTGAGCTCCAACAACCAGCCCATCTTCGTGGTGGATGGTGTCATCCTTGACAATGCCACGTCAAGCAGCGGCGATGCCGACTGGGACGCAAACATCAACGACTATGGTAACCAGCTGAAGAACCTCAACCCTGACGACTTTGCAAGCGTTACCGTCCTGAAAGGTGCTGCAGCTACCGCTCTGTACGGTTCACGCGGCCTCAACGGTGCCGTCGTCATCACTACCAAGAGTGGAGGGGGTGGAAAGAAAAATCTCGGTATCTCCTTCTCACAGACAATCGGCATCGACCACGTCTATCGCACGCCTGACCTTCAGAACCAATACCTCGAAGGTATCTTCCCCGGTTCGGTCCAGTATGGCGACGACTTCACACAGACGGGTAACCGCTGGAGCGACAACATGACGGCCTACGCCCGCAACACAGAGGACAAGTACTCTATGATCCAGCAGCAGGCAGGCGTCTCCTGGGGACCCTCTATCGACTGGGCGGCCGGCAAGGAGTTTGAGCAGTACGACAAGACCTACGGCCCGGAGAAAATCTATAAGAACAACTACAAGGACGCGTTCGACACCGGTTTCACGAGCAATACTAACCTCTCGCTCTCCGGCGGCAACGACCGCACCACCTTCTACACCTCCCTTTCTTACCGTTACAACCACGGCATCACGCCACGCAACACCTTCCAGCGCCTTTCCTTCTTAGGAAAAGCCTCACAGAAGATAGGCAAGGCCGTGAAAGTAGACTTCGGCATCAACTTTGTGCAGTCGAAGCCCAAGAACGCCCTGCCCAACCTCGGTGAGTATTTCGCCAACGGCACCTTCCCACGCGACTACGACACAAAGAAATACAAACACCTATATGCCGGCTCACACGGAGGTCTGGCTCAGACCAAGTATGGCGACGAGTACGGAAGTGTACCGGGCCGTGACCTTTGGTGGAGCGTCTTTGAGGACAACGACGAGCACACCGAATGGACCATCCGTCCTACCCTCGACATCACCGCTGACCTCACAAGCTGGCTCTCGCTGAAAGCCGGAGTCAACTTCAACTACTACCTCGTAGACGCAGAGACAAAGGTGCGCGATGCCGACTATGCCAACCAAGGCACAGGCGGATCCTACAGCCTGTCACACAGCAGCACCTATCAGGAAAACATCTATGGAAGCCTCAATGCCAACAAACAGCTCAACGACGACTGGGAAATCCACGGATTCCTCCGCGAGGAATACTTCAACCAGCATGCACAGTACAACGCTGAGTGGACCAACGGCGGTCTGATTGTGCCTAACCAGTACTTTATCAGCAACTCCAAGCAGCAGGCCGGACAGACAGGATACAAGTTCGACACGAAGCGCATCGTCTCCACCATCTTCGCCGTGGGCACGAGCTGGAAGAACCAGGTGTTCCTCGATGTCACAGGCCGTAACGACTGGTCATCAGCACTTGTCTATACGGATGGCACTGGCAACTTCTCTTACTTCTATCCTTCTGTCTCCGGCTCCTGGATTCTGTCAGACACCTTCCGCAAGAGCTTGCCCGACTGGATTACCTACATGAAGCTCCGCGCTTCCTGGGCACAGGTGGGTAACGACACCGACCCGTACTATATCAACTCCGGCTACAGCGTCACCAACTATACGAAGGACGGACAGAAAGTCTACGGACTGAGCATCCCCGACCAGATCAAGAGCACCGACCTCAAGCCGGAGCGCAAAAACTCCTGGGAGTTCGGCCTTGACTGGCGCTTCCTGAACAACCGAATCGGTATCGATTTCACTTATTACAAGGAGAACACCAAGAACCAGATCATGTCCATCAGCGTTCCTTACTACTCTGGTGTCAAGTCGGAGCTGGTCAATGCCGGTAATATCCAGAACCAAGGTATTGAGCTGGCCTTGAACACCACGCCATACAAGAGCAAGAACTGGCAGTGGGACCTGAACTTCACTTACACCCGCAACCGCAACAAGATCATCTCGCTCCATCCGGATGTGGCCAACTATATCGTGCTCGACGGTTACACAGATTACGGTAACTACCGTATCGGCTCCGTGGCCAAGGTCGGTTCGTTCTATGGCGAGCTGATGTCGGACTCCTGGGCTAAATATGACGAGAAGACAGGCAAAAAGCTCGTGGGTTACACCAACGGCAATCACACCATCTACTACAAGCGCGGCGGTGAGGTGAGAGATGTCGGCTCCATGCTCCCCGACTTCCTCGGCTCGCTCAACACGACCATCCGCTGGAAGAACCTGAGCCTCTATGCACTGCTCGACTGCCGCTTCGGCGGATATGTTGCTTCCTACAACACCCGCTATGCCACAGCTTACGGTTATTCGAAGGCTTCGGAGAAATATCGCAAGGGTATGACCTGGACCTCTAATTATGCTGACTGCAAGGGAATGACGTTCACAGATGGATTCATCCCCGATGTTATCTTCGATGCCGGAACGTCAGTAACACAGCCTGACGGGTCAAAGGTAGATGTCAGCGGAATGACCTATCAGGAAGCTTACAACAAGGGGTACGTAGAGCCTGCCCACATGCAGACGACCGCCTACTTTGCCAACAATTGGGGCAATGGTGTCATTAACGACGACTGGTTCAAGAAGCTGAACTATATCGCCCTTCGCGAGATCACTATCTCCTATGCCTTCCCGCAAAGCGTATATCGCTACATCGGTGCCAAAGGACTGTCGCTGAGCCTCACCGGGCGCAACCTCTGCTACCTGTACAACACCGCTCCGGGGCATGAGAATCCAGAGTCGGTACGTGGCACGTCTGCTTCCGCATTCCGTATGCGTTCGTTCAGCCCATACACGGCCAGCTATCTGTTCACTATCAGAGCCAACTTCTAACAATCATCTAAAAAGGATAGAATACTATGAAGTATAAATATATATTGAAAAGCTTTGTCGCCCTGGCATGCACCGGCGCGCTTGCCGGATTTACAGCCTGCACTGCCGACGACTATGCAGACATCAACACAAACCCCCAGACGGTCAGCAAGCCTAACATTCCCTATCTGCTGACATCAGCTGAAGTGGCTTATCAGCCTTTCGACTACTTGATGTGGTTCTACAATGGCTCTTACGCCAGCCGGCTCGATCAGGCTTACACTCCTTCCGGATCCTTCGGTGACCAGTTCAACAAGTTAGGAGCCTTGGGAGGAGAAGGGTCTCAGTTCGTAGGGGTGAAGATCTATGAGAACGATATTGCCAAAGCCATGGCTGACGATAAGGAAGAAGGTTCCAAATACCAGAACATCAAAGCAATGGCCAACACGCTCTCCGTGGCCTTAGGTATCTTCGACAGCGACATGTTCGGGCCGATGCCTTATTCAGAAGCTGCCCAGCTCAAATACGGCGGCTCCGTGACACCCAAATATGACACTCAGCAAGAGCTGTATACCGAATGGATCAAGGAAATCAACGAAAACATCGAGGTGCTCAAAGCCAACGCTGCCGACCAGATCCAAGCCGGATCCAACGACATCTTCTATAAAGGCGACGTGGCAAAATGGCTCAAGTTCGCCAATGGCGTAAAGCTGCGTTTAGCCGTACGTCTGCTTCATGCCGACAAGGCACAGGCTATCAAGATGGCTGAGGAGGTAGGTGCCTCTGAGGACAACGTGATGAACGGACTTGCCGACGACTGCATCTACAACAAGAGCGAGGCTACCGACGGCGGAGACAACACCTATGGTACCGGCAACAGTGTGGGAATGGGAGCGACCAGCAAGAATGTCATGGACTTCATGATGCGCAACCGCGACCCGAGACTCTTAGTGATGTTCACAAAGAACGATTTCAACTCGGAGGTCATCCAGGCTTTCTTCGACGCACAGGCCGGAGGCGCAAACCCCAATTGCCAGATTCCAAAGTACATTCTCGACAATGTAGAGTATACGACTGATGCTGACGGCCATAAGCATTTCAAGGCCTGGAAAGGCGACGGCGAGCCTTGGGTGAGATACTATGGCGTGCCGGTAGGCATCAACCTCACTGACAATAAGGATTATACAGGCGACAACAACTACTTTGTCTCTACCCGCTGGCAGATTACTGCGAATGGAGCAACAAAATCGTATTATCCTTGCTCAGGGTTCAATGAGGAGATGGTACGCGGACGCTGCACCTATACCTTCCCCACGGCACCCGGTGGAAAGGTCGTACAGGACAAAGACCCACAGCCGCTCTATTCAATGACCATCAGCACGGCTGAGATGAACCTTTATCTTGCCGAGTTCAAGCTTCTCGGAGCCAATCTTCCCAAGACCGCTGAAGAATACTTCAAGGCCGGTGTAAAAGCCTCAGTAGAAGAATACAACGATTTGGCACAGCTCAACAAGATTCCTTATAGCGATAAACAGCATTGCAATGACCCGTACGACAAGCCTGTCACATTCAGCGACGCAGAGCTGCAAAGCATGATCGAGAACTTGCTTGCACGCCCGGAATATCAACTGACTGGTGACAAGGCTTCTGACTTGGAAAAGGTCTACCTGCAGGAGTATCTTCACTTCTACTATCAGCCCATTGATCAGTTTGTCACAGCCCGTCGCTCAGGTGTGCCAAAGGTAGGCAGCAGCCTGATTCCGTGGGTCGATCTTCTGCCAAACACGCAGATTCCACGCCGCTTCTATATGACGAAGCCGGATGAGTCGGATAAGATGAAAGCTCAGAAGGAAGCTGCTTATCAGAAGGAAGGCCTCTCCTTCACCGATGGACAGGAACCAGATATTCTCAACTCAGAGCGCATTTGGATTGACAAGAATGCTCCCGCATTCGGATTAGGACCCAACTACTAAATCATCATGCCAATTCAGGAATAGTACCGGAAGGACTGAAGCAAGGAAGTCCGGAAGTACAGAAGTCCGGAAGTACAGTCATTACTTTAATCATACCCTATCATCATAAGCTTAGGCATATGACTGTACTTCTGTACTTCCGGACTTTTGTACTTCCGAACTTCTAAACGATAAGTTTTCCTTCCGTCATAAAACAATAAAAGCATGACACTGAAGAGTGCCATGCTTTTTGTTTCTTTACGAAGAGGAGGAGATTACTCACCAGTCACGGTGCGCTTCTCCTGAATGCGTGCAGCCTTACCTGTGAGCTTACGCAGGTAGTAAAGCTTAGCACGACGAACCTTACCGCGCTTGTTAACCTCGATGTGGTCGATAGCGGGCGACTCAGCAGGGAAGATACGCTCTACACCCACTGTGCCAGACATCTTACGCACGGTGAAGCGCTTCTTGTCTCCATGGCCGCTGATCTTGATGACGATACCGCGGATTTTGTAAGCGACAGTGATCGTGTCACCTGCCTTGAATGCAGGAATCTGCTTGCCGGTTGCAAATGCTTCCTCAGCAACTTTAATTAAATCCATTTTTGATTGTAATGATTAAATGTTGTCCGTCGCTCCAACCTGACATAGCCTGAGGACACTTCCCTCAACCAGCGGTCAGGCCGAAAAGCGATGCAAAGGTACTGACTTTTAACGTAATAGCGAAACAGCAATGCCTTTTTCTTCGTTTTTTAACAGTTGTTTGATTCCTCACTCATTACTCATCACTCTTCACTCCTCACTCCTCACTCTTCACTTCTCAAGTGTTATCTTCATCTTTCCGATATAGATCCCGCTTTTGCCGTTCTGATCGTCGGCCACCGGCTTGCCGTCGAGGTTATCGACATAGCGAAGCTGCCGGAAATAAGTATGGCTGTGACCGCCGAGCACAAGGTCGATGCCCCGCGTGCGGCTGATGACCTCCTGATCACCCATACCTTTCTCTTCCCACCCAAGATGCGAGATGCAGACGACGAGGTCGCAGTGCTTCGTCTTTAGGAGGTCTGCCATCTCCTGCGCCGTCTTCACAGGGTCGAGATATTCCGTGGAGCGATAATTCTTGTGGTCAACCAATCCGTCAAGCCGCGGAGACAGTCCGAAGACACCGATCTTCAGGCCATTGCGCTTGAGGATGACATACGGCTTGACGATCTTGTCGAGTCCATACTCATGGAAACGATAGTTGGCACAGACGATGGGAAAGTTGAGTCGCTTAAACACCCGCGCCATGTTCTCCAGACCGAAGTCAAACTCGTGGTTGCCGATGGTTCCAGCATCATAGTGCATCATGTTCATCAGCCCGCTCTCCACATCGCCTTTGAACAAGGTATAGTAAGGCGAGCCCTGGCAGAAATCGCCGCTGTCGAAGAGCAGCAGGCCGGGATCTTTCCGTCGCTCTTCCTTGAGCATGGCGATGCGGCGGAGGAACCCGCCGCGGCCTGCCTGCAGCGTGTCGGCAAGATGAACCGAGAGCGGCATGACACAGCTGTGCGTGTCGTTGGTATGAAGAATGGTCAGATGCTTCTGAGCCGAAACGCTCAGCGTCGGGAGAAGCAATGCCAACACAAACAGGATAACCTTTATATCTTTGATTTTCATCTGAATCTGTTTTTTTATTATCATAATTATCAGGGCTCCACGGTGACCCGTCCTTCTACCTTCGTCTCAGCCGCTTTCCCCTGCGCCTTGAGATGCTTGAAATAGTCGACGATGATATATCTCACGTCGTGCGCCTCGTCATCCGGCGAGACAGCATCCGTCTTGCTCTTGAATGCGGTCAGTCCGTCGTTGCCCTGCGCGAGATAATCGAGCGTGGCGATCCGGTAACTTCTCTGCGGATCGACGGGCGCTCCGTTCACCGTCACCTTTTTCAACGTGCCGTCTTTCGTGATAACCATCCTTACGCTGTGGCTCACGCCCTCGCCGCCGCGTGCCGCCATCTCCCGGAAGAGCTGGAGCGTCTTCTCACCGGAGAGCGTGAGGAAGCAGATGTGGTTTTCGAAAGGTGCCACATTGAGCACGTCGCCGTATGTGATGTCGCCCTGGGGCAGCGCCGCGCGGATGCCGCCCATGTTGTAGATTCCCAAGTCGGGCTTCTCGTCGAACGCCTCCCCACCCCACACAAGGATGTCGGCGAGAAGATTGCTGAGGTTGCTCTCCGGCTTGTGGGCCATCATGGGCGCTGCGGTACAGCCTACGACCGGTTTCATCAGCGAGTCGACCGTATGTTCGTAAGACTTGATGAATGCCGCGGCAGCCGCGTCGGGGTGAGCATCGTAGCGACTGTCGATAAGAATACGTGACCGTTCGATGCTTGTGAGATGATAAGGGGTATGACAAGATGCTGCTAAGAGCAGCAGCGCCGCAAGAGGCATAGCGCCTTTCAATAGAATTGTATGTCGCATGGAATAATGTGTTATTCGAAATAAAAGGTAAGCACGATCATCTTTGAATGAGCCTGGCTTACCGAACTGGCAAAGGGCCGCATCGCAGCATCGCGCAGGCGGGCGGCATGCCCCGTGTCGAGGCTGTTGGTCAGGCCGAACATGAATTTCAGTTCGGGACGGAGCTTGAAGAAAGGAAGATAGAAGTCGCAGCCTACGCCGGTCTCAAAGAAGACATCGTAGCGCTTGAGCTTCAGTATGTCATCGTTCCGCCCGCTGAGGTTGATGACGGGGTTGAGCCCCGCCATGATATAAGGGCGGTGGTTGCCCGCACGCTTCGAGGCGTAGATGAGATCCGCCGAGCAGGAGATGTAGATCGTCTTGAGGTTCTGCGTGCGGCTGCGCAGACTGTCGGGTGCCTGGGCATCATTGTTGCGGAAAGTGACATGCCGGCTGCCGAAATAAAGAGCCGGAGCAATGCGGAACGAGAAATAATCGTTCAGGCGCGCCTCACCTAACACACCCACGTTGAACCCATTGTCCCACTGATCCTGATCGGTGGTGACCGTATAAGATTGTGTAGAACCATCATCGAGCGTGATCGTCTGTGGCCCGACATTCAACAGTTCCATATCCTGCACGTGCGTACCGACAAGGATGCCGAAGTGGAACGGCCGCAGATCTGTGTACGGCCGGTTCTGCACCGTGCGGTCCTGGGCAAAGGAAACGGCACAGAGCAAAGAGGCGAGAATGAAGCAAAACAAACTCTTCATACTGACAATAACGAAGCTTCTTATATTATTATTGTGTGATTCATGATATTTAGGTAGCGATTGACACCAAAATGTTAAATCTGAAAAAATATCATCACTATTTGTAGGTATTCCAACAAAAGTGATTATCTTTGCAACACCGAAATAAGGGAAGCCAGCCTGAAAGCCGTAAGGCACCTATGCGGTAAGAACGTTTATACAAAAACATTATTAATTTTCTAAATTTACAGAATTATGGCATACGTAATTGGTGACAACTGTGTCGCATGTGGCACATGTATCGACGAGTGCCCCGTAGGAGCAATCTCTGAGGGCGAGATCTATCACATCAACCCGGATATGTGCACAGAGTGCGGCACATGCGCTTCTGTTTGCCCCAACGAGGCAATCAGCCTTCCTGAGTAAGCTGTTTACTTTCAAGGATACACGAATCCCTGGTTCTGAACCTCAGAGCCGGGGATTGCTGTTCCTGCCCCGCTCATGATCCTCGCTCATGGTTCAAGCCTCTTCCATGCGGTGAGGTCCCCACTGAAAAGAGTTATGCCAAATGCTATCCTCTTGTAAGCCTCTGTTTACTACGAGATCTTAAATATAATTAAAAGTTACCGCTATTATTTTAATACCTTTTCTATTGTTTGTAAATTTGTAATAAAATTAATCTCGCTATATTTCTAACAATCGATTGTAGTTATGATACATGGTTTATGGCATACTGACAGTGAATCTATGATCTATCATCGGCGTATTTGTCTGGCCGCCTTAGCACTTTCTGCTTTGACTTCCGTGGGTGCCCAACAGCGGCCCAACGTCATTTTGTTCTATGCCGATGATCTCGGCTATGGCGACTTGCAGTGTTATGGAGCCAAGAATGTTGAGACACCGAATATCGACCGCCTTGCTAATGAAGGCTGCCGTTTCACCAATGCTTTCTCCGTCGCCGCAACCAGTACGCCTTCCCGCTATTCATTGCTTACGGGGCAGTATGCCTGGCGCAAGCCCGGAACCGACATAGCGCGTGGTGATGCCGCCATGATCATCAATCCGTGGCAGTATACCATCGCCGACATGTTCCACAATGAGGGCTATACTACGGCGGCCATAGGCAAATGGCACCTTGGATTGGGCGACAAGACCGGGGAACAGGACTGGAACGCGCCCTTGCCGATGGCTCTTTCAGATATAGGCTTCGATTATTCGTATATCATGGCAGCCACAGCCGACCGTGTGCCATGTGTGTTTATCGAGAACGGGCGCGTGGCTAACTGGGATGCCTCGTCGCCTGTCGAGGTGAACTACGAGAAGCCCTTCCCCGGGGTGCCGACGGCTAAGGAGCATCCCGAACTGTGCTATAACCAGCAGTCAGACTTCGGCCACAACATGGCTGTCGTTAACGGCATAGGCCGCATCGGCTACATGAAAGGCGGGGGAAAAGCCTTGTGGAAGGATGAGCATTTGGCGGATTCCATTGTCGGTCACGCTGTAAGCTTTATGCAACGGCACAGGCACCAGCCGTTCTTCATGTATTTGGCTACCAACGACATACACGTGCCGCGCTTCCCCAACGTTCGCTTCCGGGGCAAGAACAAGATGGGTGTCAGGGGAGATGTGATTGCACAACTCGACTGGACAATGGGAGAAGTTATGAAAGCCTTACGCAATCTTGGGCTCGACAAGAATACGATCGTGATCTTCAGCAGCGACAATGGGCCGGTGGTCAATGACGGCTATAAAGACCGCTCCGCGGAGCTGCTGCACGGGCACAGTCCGGCCGGGCCGCTGCGTGGCAACAAGTACAGTGCCTTCGAGGGCGGCACACATGTGCCCGCCATCGTGTGGTGGCCCGGACATGTAGAGAAAGAAACCACCTCTCAGGCCCTTGTGTCGCAAATAGACTTGATGGCATCGTTGGGACAGCTGATCAATGCCAGACTTCCCAAGGGAGCCGCTCCCGACAGTTTCAAGGCCTGGGACAGCTGGACAGGAAAAGACAGCGTGGGAAGGCAATGGGTCGTGGAAGAGGCGGCAAACCATACGCTCTCCCTGCGTACGAAGAAATGGAAGTACATCTCGCCTTGCGCCAATCCTTACAAAATCATGCAGAACGAGCAGATTGAGACAGGATACGATGACAAGCCGCAGCTCTACAACGTGGCTGAGGATATTCACGAAGACAAAAACCTTGCCGCGGAAGTCCCGGAAGAGACCAGCCGGCTGAAAGACTTGCTTGATACAATAATAGGCATAAAACACTGAAAACAATTCACCTGACATTGTAATATAACGAAACAATTTACATTATGAATCACTACCCTCTTTTAGCGCTTGCAGGCATGGCGATAGCATCGCCTATGGCCCACGCAGCCAACGGTGACAGCCATGGAAACGGTAAGAAAAAGCCGATGAACATCATCTACATCATGTGTGACGACCATTCTTACCAGACCATCAGCGCTTACGACAACCGGCTTACTCAGACCCCCAACATCGACTGGATAGCCAACCATGGCGTGCGGTTTACCGAGAGCTTCGTGGCCAACTCGCTCTCGGGACCTTCGAGAGCCTGCCTGCTCACGGGCAAGCACAGTCATAAGAACGGGTTCACCGACAACACGCGCACCTTTGACGGCAGCCAGCAGACCTTCCCCAAATTGCTGCAGAAAGCCGGCTATCAGACCTGCGTGGTGGGGAAATGGCACCTGACGAGCAATCCTACGGGCTTCGACTACTGGGATATTCTCACAGGCCAGGGAGACTACTACAACCCGACATTCATTGACAACGGCAAGCGAGTTCAGAGGCAGGGCTACGTCACGAACATCATCACCGACCTGGCGCTCGACTGGCTGAGCAACAAGCGCGACAAGTCGAAGCCTTTCTGTCTGCTGCTGCACCATAAGGCACCGCACCGCGTGTGGAGCCCGGACACCTGCGACCTCGACCTGTACAATGATGTCACCTATCCGCTCCCCGACAATTTCTACGATGACTACAAGGGAAGGCTCGCTGCGCAGAAACAGGAGATGAGCATCATCAAGGATATGGACGTAGTGTATGATCTGAAGATGGCCGACCACGAGAACGAGATACACTCGCCCAACAAAACGTTAGAAGAATGGGGACGCGCCAACTACATGCGCATGACGCCCTCGCAGCGCGCGCAGTGGGACGCACACTACGACCCTATTATCAAGAAGTTCAAGGAGCAGCATCTTTCCGGCAAGGCGCTCGCCGAATGGAAATACCAGCGGTACATGCACGACTATATGCGCGTGATTCATTCCGTTGACCGCAATGTGGGGCGCGTGATACAATATCTCAAGGACAACGACATGCTCGACAACACGATGATCGTGTACACCTCCGACCAGGGCTTCTACATGGGCGAGCACGGATGGTTTGACAAGCGCTTCATGTACGAGGAGTCCTTCCGCACGCCGCTGCTCGTCTATCTGCCGGGCGGAAAGCATGGCGACATCAACGAGATGGTGCAGAACATTGACCACGCCCCCACTTTCCTGCAGTTGGCCGGAGCATCGATTCCCAGTGATATACAGGGCGTGAGCTATCTGCCGTTGCTTCAGGGCAAGAAACCTAAGCACTGGCGCAAGTCGCTCTACTACCATTACTACGAATATCCGGCTGAGCACATGGTCTGCAGGCATTACGGCGTGAGGACAAAGCGATATTCGCTCATCCACTTCTACGACGACATTGATGCCTGGGAGCTCTACGACCTGAAGAAAGACCCGGAGCAGATGCACAATATCTACGGACAGCCGGGAACGGAGAAGATAACAAAGAAGCTGCGCGATGAGCTGCACCGGCTGCAGGAGCAGTATGACGATCCCATACGCTTCACCGTGAAGGACAACTAAGATTAATCACCACTAATATTTACGAGACACAATGAGAACCAGGACTCACGGCATGATACCGTCTTCCAAAACGGCAATGTGCCTTCTTATGCTTTTGTTGTTTACGGCTGAAGTCATGGCCCGCGACAACACCCGTGCTTATGACATTTGGCCCGTTCCCCAGCAGCAAGTGCCGGAAAAAGGCTCCGTGCCTACCACCGCCACGGCTACGCTGATAGCGGGCAAAGGCTGCGACACCTACACTGTGGACAGGGCTAAGAGCGTCCTGCAGGAGCACGGCATAACGCCCGTGATGGGAAAGAAAGCGGTCAGCGGACGCATGACCGTCCTGATAGGCGTCAATGGCTCCGGCGATGCCGCGGACAAGGCGGCGGCAAGACTGTCGCTCTCGCGTGACGTTTTTGGAAAGCCCAAGTATGATCGCCATGCCGTCGCCGTTTCTGCGGGCAAGGACGGCAACGCTGAGATAATCGTGCTCGGTGAGAATACCGACGCCGTGTTCTGCGGCCTGGCCTCTCTGGAGCAGATGCTTGACGCGAAGAAAGATAAGTTGCGCAAGGTGCGCATCTACGACTATGCCGACACGCAATACCGGGGTGTCATCGAGGGATACTACGGCGTGCCCTACAGCAAGGAGGCGACAGAAGACCTCTTCAGATTCATGGCGCGCTATAAGATGAATACCTATATGTATGGAGCCAAAAGTGACCCTTATCACTCCCGTTTCTGGGAAAAGCCTTATCCGACAACCATCACGGAGAAAGAGAAGGAGATCGGCTATCTTTCGCAGGACATGCTGCGCTCTATCACTGACGTGGCACATCAATGCAAGGTAAACTTCATCTGGGCCATCCATCCCGGACAGGCTTTTACCGATGCCACGAAGACGGACGTGCTCGATAAGATCATGTCGAAATATGCCGACATGTACAAGCTCGGTGTCCGTCAGTTCGGGGTCTTTGTCGATGATGTAGGCGTGCCCGATGACGAATCTGTGCTCAAGCTCGGAGCCGACCGTCTCACACGGCTGCAGCAGCTCATCGACAAGAAGTGGAACACCAAGAAGGCGAACCCTGCCGACACCGTGAAGCCACTCCATTACGTGCCGCAGCTCTATGCCTATTCGTGGGTGAGCGAGGCCAAGGCAAAGAAGTTCTTTCAGTCGCTGAGCGGCACACCGTCGAAGGTGAACATCTATATTACAGGGCGTGCGGTATGGACCGTCCCCAACAGTGACGATCCCGCCAAGGTGAGCGGATGGCTCGGACGCGACGTGGCATGGTGGTGGAACTATCCCTGCAACGACAACGACATGGACAAGCTCTTCATGCTTGATACCTACCGCAACTTTGACGACGAGGCGCACATCGACCGCAACGCCACGCTCGATCCTGACCTGCGGGGCGTGAACACGCTCATCTGCAACCCCATGCAGCAGGCAGCGGCAAGCAAGGTGGCGCTGTTCAGTACCGGCGACTATGGGTGGAACCGAGCCGCATTTGATAATGAAAGGTCGTGGATGGCTTCGCTTCGTAGTGTCTTTGGCAAGCACTGGCATCAGGCCTTCAGGCTCATGCCCTATATCAGCACGTATGATCAATCGACCAAGCTCGCTGACCTGATCCGCCAATTCAAGATGCGACCACAGTGTAAGAAACGGACGGAAGCTTTGAAGAAGGAACTTCAGACGGTGGTAGCCTTGGCTGACAGCATGGCACAGCTTGGTCAGTCGGGCAATGTCTCAGACCAGCTTCTCTGGCACGAGATGCAACCCTTTACTGAGAAAGTGGCAGACATGTGTCGTTACGCTTTGCCCCTTGTTGATGCTGTCTCGGGTAATCATGCTGGAAATCAGACAAGTGAGAATCGGACAAGTAATGTGCAGCAGGGCATCATCAAGCTGCAGTCTCTTGACAAAAATCCAAAGTACGAGTTCAATGTCCTCAACGGCATGGGTGAGGATATTAAGTTGTCAAAGAAAGAAGCCAATCCCTCAGCCAAGGTTTTAAGGCCTTTTGTCGACTGGTTGGTAGAAAGGGCAAGGCTTCAGTAAAGGGATAATAGTACCTCCCGTATCGGACACTTCCTCTTGGGCGTAGGCATGAGCCTCCTCTCGCATCCCGCCCTCTATGTGCATAGAAACCAGTGATTTGACCGCATCAAATCACTGGTTTTTCTGTTATTTCTTCGGCTTCTTGCTGAATCGGTAAATGACGTGGAAGAGAACATAGTTGGGCAGAGCGTTGCGCCATACCTCTGTGCGTCCCTGTGCGTTCATCGTTACGCTGCGGTTGCTAAGCTGATGAAGCATGTCGAACCCGTCAACTAAGAAGGTGAGGCCTAACTTCGGCAAAGACTTTGACAGTCGGGCGTTCCATACCACGTCGTTGGTGTTAGCTCCGCTGTCATCATACCCTCTGCGGCTGTAGATGGACAGGTCGGTGGAGAGCTCGACCTGCCAGGGCAGGGTGGCCTTGACGGTGGGACCGTAGTGGAAGTCCCACACACGCTGTGTCTCAAAGCCTTCGCGGTCGCTGGAAGCACGATTGAAGAGCACATAGCCGTTGAGACCTAAGCGCATCCACGGGAACTTATATTCGAGTTTCATGTCTTCCGACACATAGCTGTTGTGCACGATGCTGCGGCTGGGCATAGCTGCCATTTCGTAGTCGTCGTTGCTTACGACCGCCATCAAGTCCACGCTCCTTGTGGCACCGAAGAGTGTCTTGGTGTCCAAGGTGAGCAGCTTGTGCTTGTCTAAGGGTGTGGCATAATCGAGTCCTGCCTGGAAAACGGAGTTACCATTGACGCTATAAGGCTTGAAGACCCTGACACCTGTATTCCAGTTGTAAGTGTATCCCATAGCCATGGCGTTTTGATAAAGGTAGAATTTAGTCCAGACGGAGAAGTTCAGGTCGGGTTTCTTACTGCTGCAGCCACCATACGACAACAGAAAGTAGTGAGTGCGTGGATTTTTGAGATCGTCATTGCCCATGGTTACGTTCAGTGGGTCAGCATCATTGCGCACGGGAATGAAATGTACCAGATCGGGAATTTCATGGGACAGGTAGTAACGGAATTCGATATACTTATTTTGTTGATCCCACATCTTACGCACGATGAACGTAGGGTTGAAAAACCAGGCACGACGGTGGTATGTACCGTTGTATGCCGCCTGCCGGTAGTCCATGTTGTAGTTGTGGAGTTCAAGGGGCAATTTGACTACAATCCAGATGTCCTTGTCGTCTCCACGCCAACGCGAAATGCTCCAATTCAGGGCAAAGGTGTTTGTCACCCGGTTTTGACTGCGCCAGAAACTGTTTTGCAGGTCGATGGTGTTCTCGTAGGCCTCCGTAGAGGGCAGCGTGCCTAAGGGCTTGTCGGAATGTGCATCGTATTCGGCCAGGCGGTCCAGCCGATAGAGGGCATAGTCGTGGTGCTGATGCTCCAACTCTATCTTGTACGAGGGTTTGATGTACATGATGTCGTTAAACCAGTACATCAGGTCGCTGCCAAAGTTATAGCTAAGGTTGTAGTCGGGACGACTGTGCTCATAGCGGTTGCGGTAGTCGGTCGTTGCTGTAGCCGAAGAGGGGTAGTCAAGACGGTACTGCGAGAAAGTCTTGGCCTTTGTGGACTGATAGTGTATGCCAGCCGAGAATTCAAGGGTGGTCATCATGTCTTCTGTCAAGTCATGACTGAAGTCAAAGTCGTTGTCGGCCGTCAGTTTGTCGGTCTTTTCCAATTGGCCGTTCAGCAACCTGTTAGCAGCGATCCGCCGGAGCAGGCTCCCGGCCTGCGGACGACTGATAGAGTCGATGAGAGTTGTTGCGTCAGCGATGTATTTCTCAGGATCTTCGTTGAAGGTTGCGGAGACGGCGACCTGGCGGTTGCGCGTGCGCTGCCAAGAGAAATTAGGCTTCATCCAGAGTGTTGTTCTCTTGTCTGGCATCCACTTCCAGTCGTTCTCGGTCTTGACACTGAATGTGTGGTTGTTGGCCTGTTGCTGATAACGTGTCCAACTGTCCTGTCCGGTAAGATAGTTGAGCGTGTTCTGTCGGTTGATCGCCTGTTCGTCGTTGTGGCTAACGATGACGTTACCTGCAAGCTTATATTTCGTGTCTTTCTGCTTGACAAGCCAGTCCAGTCCGGCCTGCCGCTGCGTGCGCTCGCCCGAGGGCATCTTATCTGGTGTCCATGTCGATGTCTCTCCCGGCCGGCGCTCGTCGTTGAGGTTGTTGAGATTGCCGAAGAGCGACACACGCGAGTGGTTGGTGAAGCGCAGGGCGAAGAGCCGGGCCAGATAGCGGTCATGGGTGCCGCCACCGGCCTCCACGTTGGCAATCCATCCGGTGTTATACTCTTTCTTGAGATACACGTCCATGACGTAGGTCTCGTCACCAAGTTTCTTATGAAGACGCTCACCGAGCACACTCGCCTTGTCATAGACCTTCACGTTTTTCACCATGTAAGCAGGCAGGTTGTCGAGCATGATCTTATGGTCTTTGGAGAAAAAGTTCTCGCCGTTGAGCAGCAGGCTCTCCACATACTTGCCGTTGACATAGATGCGTCCGTCCTCTTTGAGCTCTACACCCGGCATCTGCCGGATGAGCCCGTCGAGCATGCTACCCTGTGACAATTGGAAAGCATCGGCGTTGAACACGAGGGTGTCACCCTTGTGATAGAACTTGATTCTGGTGGCTTTCACTTCAACTCCTTTCAGGTTCACTATTTTTGGCTTGCGTTTCAAGAGTGCGTCTTCGGCATAGCGTATGCCGGAGCTGCCCCGTCCATGCACTTTCTTCGCAGGAAGCGTAATCACGGCTGGCTCGTAACCGTCAGCCTCTACGCGCAGCAGCATTTCGGGCATGTCGCAGGACTTGGCGGTGACCCAGTAAACTGTCATCAGGTTGTTGCTTGACTGATTCTTGTTGGTTCGGCCGCTGTCCACGGGCACTCCGTCCTTGGTGAGCAGGGTCACCTTGGCACCGTCAATAAGCACGTGGGTCAGATAGTCTTTTACCTGTCCAATGACCATACAAGGCTTGTCTTTACTTTTTTCAGGCTCCTTGGCGGTGGCATGGAACGGGCGGAGTGTCATCATGCAAGACAGCATAAGTAATAGCAGAAAACGATTATTCATATACCTTGTTTTTCGTTCACTTTTCAGTTCTTTTGCAAAAGTAAGCAAAGAAAATCGTTCTCACAACTATGTTCCTGCTTTTCTTGTATGTATGTTACATTTTGATGTTGTCTTTAGATCCCTGTCGTTAATAAGTTTAGAGAGATAGGTCGAACATTATTTTTGGAAGGGCATGAAGCCCTCCCCTGCACTGACACGTCCCGACTTCGTCACTTCTTTGTTGAGACCCAATGCTGCCCTTGATTATCAGACTTTTCACGCAGAGCCGCAGAGCTTATTGAGCCGCAGAGATGATATGTGTGAAAGGCTGAACTCGCTGAGAGGCCTTTGCTCTTTAGAGGAGAGAGCAGAGAGACCTTCGGTCTATGTAGAGAGTATGAGGAGAAATATAGAGTAAGTGGAGACATAGAGTATGTGGAGATATACAGCAAGAATAGTGATGGTTCATCTCTGTGAACTCCTCCCAAGACCGAAGGTCTCTCTGCGTACTCTAATTCTCGGAGGCAATAACTCTGCGACTCAATAAACTCTGCGGCTCTGCGAGAAAAATCTATACGGTTCCGCGATAATCGACAGCTCACCGCGGCAGTCTGTTTCCAAAGTTTTTCCTGCTGTGATGCAAGCCTTCGTACCTCAGGCTTGCATCACAGCAAGGGTTTTGTTGGTTTTGGTCTCAAGGGAAGTCGCCGTGATGCGCCACCCTGAATCTCCTAATTTTTCTTGCAAGTGCTTGATTATCAAGAGTAGTATTTTATCTCAATAATAAAGTGACGAAGTCAGGAAATAACAAAATGTGGAAGCCTGTATATTGGGCATCCACATTTTATTATATGCAATGTGAATATAAAATTGCAATAACGATCTTGTCTGTAAGAACAGTTGTTGTTTACAGATTCTTCACCTGCTTGGCTATCTCGTTGGTAGGATCGATGGCGAGCATCTTGGCCGCCCACTCCTTGGCAGCCGCCTTGTTCTGCTTCACGTTGAACTCGTAGACGATCATGTACTGATAAGCAGTCTTCAGCATGGCTGTCTGGTTCTCGGTACGGTCGGTCTTCGCCTCAAGCGCTGATGCCAGAGCCTCATAGTAAGGCTTTGCAAGACCGAGCTTGCTGTCAGGATCGAGCGCAGAGTTGATACTTCCACGGACATAGTTGCAGAAGTTGACCTGCTCAGGATATTTCTCGGCAATCTTAGCGTAAGTCTCGTCAGCTTTCTTGTAGGCAGCCTTCGCGCCGGACGCATCCTTAGCCTGGGAGCGCTTGGCGGCAATCTCCAGATACTGGCTGCCCAATCCATTGTAGTCGGAGAAGGTGGGATTCTCTTTGGCTTCAATAGACTTCTCGACGTACTGCAGCGCATTGTCGTAGTCTCCCTTCTCGTTGTATACATCGGAGAGGCTCTTGTAGAGAATAGGCTTGGAGACGATGGCGTTGTTGTCCTTGGCCAGATACTCGAGGGATGTCGTATAGGCCTTGATCGCCTCGTCCCAACGCTTAGCCTGCTTCAGGGCTGTGCCATAATAAGCATAGTCATCAGCCGTGACATTTGCGCTGTCGCTCTTGTTGAAAAGGCGGTCAGCGTATTCAAGCGCTTGGTCTGTGTAGTTCTTGTCTGTAGAGTTCCAGAACACCAGTCGGTTCAATGTGCTCCACTTAGGATCCTTTGTCAGTCCGGCCTTGGCGACCTCGATACTCTTGTCCTTGTTGCCGAGCATCCATTCGATGGTAGCGAAGTCCTTGATGTCCTCATCTTCCATCTTCGTCACGTCAGCGACCTTGCTGTAATATTCCGCTGCCTTTTCGAGGTTGGGGTTCTTCGTATGATAATAGATACGTGCAGCCAAGGCATCGACCGGATAGTCGGGCACCTGCTTGCGGAGCTCTTCGAGCGTGGCAACCGCGTCTTCCGGGTTACGGCCGCGGAGGATCATGGCATATTTATAATAAGCGTCCGCGTTCTTCGGAGCGAAGTAGATAGCCTGCTGATACTCCTGGGCAGCGGTACTTCCGTCGTCATTGGAAACAGCAATATCACCCTTGAGGATGTGGGCATCAGCATTCTTGTTGTTCTTAGCCAAAGCATAATCAGCAAACTGAGCAGCATTGGTAAGATCCTTGTTGTTATAGAATGTGCGTCCGATGGCCACCAGCGCGGCGGGATTCTTCTTGTTGGTTTTGTAAAGCTCCTTGACCTGTTTGTCGAAGTCGGCTCCTTTCGTCTGGATAAGCTGCTTGGTCTGTTCGACGACAGCTTTCGTGTCAGTCTGAGCCATACTTACCGTTGCAGGCCCTAAGAGAAGGGCACCTGCCAAAAGTAATTGATATGCTTTCATAGTGTTACTGATTTTATATTTCTACTTTCTCTAAAAACGAAAGAAAAGCATAGAAGTTACCTTCTGTGCTATTTCTTTATCCTTTATTTAATATTTATGGTGCCGTATTAACATCTCTGACATTGATATTGCCCAAAACCGGCAGCAGTCCGGTCTTCATGACGATACGCTGTCCCTTAGGTCCTTGGATGAAATGGGCGAAGCCCCATGGCAAGCCCTGTCTCGGGTCATTGAGCAACGCGTAAACGGTGCGGATAAGCGGATACTCGCCGTTGTAGATGTAATATTGATACGGCTTGCGGCTGTTGGCAGCTGTCGCGGGATAAAGCTTACTGAGGCTCATCACGCGGATGTTGCGCTTGAACGTGAGGTTCGTCGTGTCACGCTTGTCGTTAAGCCAGTTGTTTCCGATAATACCAATGGCATTCGGATTTTGCTCAACATATTTTATCACCTCGGCAGTCTTCTTTACAGCAGCCACATTCTTGTTGATGATGGGCTTACCGCCGAGGACGGAATCTTCAATGTAATGGACGGTACTTGACTTCGGATTGTCAAATACCACGGTTATCGTGCCTTTGTTGCTCTTCTTGTCCAACTGGCTCCACTTTGTTATCTTTCCGTTCATGATGTCTCTGACCTCTTTCACGGAAAGAAGGGTGTCAGTGTTGTTCTTGTTGACAATGAAGGCGAGGGCATCGTAAGCGATGCTGAAGGACGTCGGCATGTATTGTTGTGCCTCAAGGCTTTTCTGCTCAGCAGGCTTAAAGTCTCTTGCCGCAAACACAAGCCACGTCTTGCCATGAAGCAGCATGTTGATGCCGTCTGATTCATTGGTATAGATGGGATTGACTTTCGCGTCAGGATAATCGTGTTGAAAGACCTCTCTTTCTTCTTCGATAATAGGACTGAAACTCTCGTCAGAGACAAAAGAGATTGTCCCCGACGAGTAAGTATCAGTCCTTCCATCCTTGCCCTTCTTGCTGTTGTTACCGCAAGAGGCAAGGATAGAAGCTAATGTTAATCCTACAACGATGTAAGATGTGAGTTTCATGTTCAAATAATTAGAATTGCAATGACTTACTGTAATGTAATTACTGCAGTCTGAAGGATACAGGTACGTTGTATTTCACACGCACTGCCTGGCCGTTCTGCTTACCGGGGATCCACTTAGGCATGCTCTTTACCACACGCTGTGCCTCACGGTCG
The DNA here is from genome assembly GCA_900315955.1 of uncultured Prevotella sp. Taxonomy (GTDB): domain Bacteria; phylum Bacteroidota; class Bacteroidia; order Bacteroidales; family Bacteroidaceae; genus Prevotella. Next base: position 1,977 of record ONBC01000055.1, on the reverse strand, counting down.
AGTGAGGGGTCAACAGAGCGGACCACCTGCACGTCGGTGATGCTGCCGTCACGCTCTACGACGAACGAGACAACAACACGTCCCTGGACACCGTTCTCCTGTGCTACGACAGGGTACTTGATGTTGTTGGCCAAGTACTGCATGAGAGCGCCCTGACCGCCGGGGAACGAAGGCATCTGCTCTACGACATCGAACACCTTGTTTTCCACCTCCGGCTTCGGAGCCTCAGTCTTTACCGGCTCAGTCTCCACGCGCTGTGTAACTTTCAGGATTTCACCCTGGTCGGAGTTACCCTTCACATCGAGTGCGCCGATAGCGGTATTGGTCTGCATGATCTGGTCCTGAGTCTTCATTTCCTCCTCAGGCTTCACCTCCGCGTCTTTCTTGATGACAGGAGCCGTGAACTTGATAGAGGACTTGACCTCTTTGACCACTTCCTTCTTTTCCTCGACCTGCACCTTACGCTCAACCTTTGCCTCTTTCTTCTTCGGCTGGTTGAGAGTAGAGAGCTCGGTTATGTTCTCATTCTTGGCATGGGCAGCCTGATAAGCATCATAGCCTGCCTTGATGTAGAAGAGCACGATGCAGAGCGCAGCGAGGATTGCAATTGTTATGATGGCTTTGACGTTTCTCTTACCCGTCTGCGTACGGAGCTTGTAGGCACCGTACTGTTTGTTTCTTCCTTCGAAGATAAGGTCACACCAGCCATTCTTTGTTAAATCAATTTGTGCCATTTTTTAACCTTTCGTTTAGCTATGTTACCTTATAACTTGACGTTGTTTTCCTTGAGAAGCTTCAAGTCGTTGTCGTTGATCTTATCAATCACGTATTTACCGATTGAGCAGATGTTCATCTCATCCAGTGCGTCGACAAGGTTCTTGTAGGAAGCGTTGTCGGAAGCCTTGATGATGATGGTGAGCGTGTTGATGTGCTTGCCATCAATGTTGCCGGCCTTGATCTGAGCCAACTGCTGGTTGTATACAGAATCCGGCATCTTCTTCTTCGGATCCGGGTCCTCATGCTTTTTGTCCAGCGCCAGCTTAGCCTTCATGACATCGACAGTAGGCTGTGTGCCGTCTTCGGTAGTGTGGTTGATAATTACGGAGCGAATACCCTTTGCGCCCCATGTAGTCTTCTTCAGACATTTGGGATCTTCGGGCTTCACCATTCCAGCCACATAGTAGATCTGGTTGTCAGCGGTGCAATAGATCGTAATGGTATACGATTCCTTGGTCACCGTCTTGTCCTGATCTGTAATATTCTTATCGTTACTCGGCATACTCAATTCCATCGTCTGCGGTTTAGCAAGAGATGTACAGAGCATGAAGAACTTAATCCTCCGCTTTCTTGTATTGAGTAATCAGATAGTAACGGTTCTCATTCATATCCTGAAGCTCGCTCATGATCTTCTTTACAGTCTTGTAAGGAGTGTTCTCGTCAGCCTTGATAGCGATCTTGGCATCGGGGTTGGCATCTTTCGCGGCTTTCACCCAGAGTTGGAACTCGCTCATAGCGGCATCACCAGTCTTTCCCGGCACGGAGTCGGTAGGGATACCGTAGTTTTTGAGCTCTTGAGGACGGGTGTTCTTGTCGAGGCTGAGGTAAGCCTGCAGCTTCTGCATGGGAACACCCCACATAGGATCGTCGAGGAAAACTTTCTGCTGAGCAGGCGTGAGCGAGATACCGAACTGGTCAGTAAGGCTTGCAAGCGCCGTCTGCGTGTCGGTAGTCTTGTCCATGCTCATGAAAATCTTTCCATCTTTTCCGACGAGGACGTTAAGGACGTTGCTTTCCGGAACCTTAATTTCTGACACACTGCCAGGCGTTTGTACCTTCACCGGCTCCTGCTTGACGAATGTGGACGTCAGCATGAAGAAAGTCAGCAAAAGCACCATCACGTCCGACATAGGGGTCATGTCGATCCAGACGTCCGCTTTCTTAATTTTAATCTTAGCCATACACTAAAGAATTTAAAGT
>ONBC01000090.1 GCA_900315955.1 uncultured Prevotella sp. | reverse complement strand
ACTTCTATTTGCGAAATGTTAATAGATTGTCAATCAGTATATTGCAATGTTTGATTATTCGCGAAAGCCAGTAAAATGGCAAGTGGGAAACTTTAGTAAACTAATATGTTCTGTACAACTCTTTGTACCATTATCACCTCACAGAATACTGGAACTTACTCTACGAATCCGGAGCGGCCAGTCTTGGCATCGTGCTTCCACTTCATCCTTTTGCTCTCGGCGAGAACCTTACGGCTTAGTTCCCCGTCCTTGCCCACGCTGTATTGACAGATCTTCACATTGCAATCCGTGACATCCTGCTCCATGGTATAGGGTTTTGTGGCCACGCCAAACATAAAGGTAAAGGCGAACGGATGATCCGTACAGTAAGCGTCATTGAAGGCACTCACGGTCTCATCGTATTGGTAATCGCCCTGCAAATTTACACAATCCATGATCTTGCCTGTTTTGTCATACACAAAGAGCCAGGGTATGCTAATACCGTTATCAGCGTTGCTACGGTTGTAAAGCAAACATACGTAATAGTCCCCGGTTTTATACAGGCTCGAACTGTCCCACCAGTCGGAGTCATCACAGGATTTTCCGCCTTGTCCAGCAGTCACGAATTTGCGTACCAGCACCGTGTCGATATACTCGGCACCCTCCGTTCCTTTAAGCATCTGACCATTGGTCATGCCACGTGAGAACAGCCGGAGGTACCTGGCAAAATCGGAGCTCTGAGCATAGGTGTGGATGGAGATCATGACCATCATCACAACGAGAGCCCCAAACTGAAATATTCTATTTCTCATTTTACTTGTCTTTTACAGTTCTAACGCTTGTTACGGTGTAGTCCCTAACCTCTCCACTCGCTGTAGTAAAAGAGCCAGAAATTTTACCATCGCCAACAGTAAGGATGTTGCTAACCGATGTACCGACATCCGTATGAGAGGTCGCTGGATCGTAGAAATTATACTGTGTCACATAGCTTCCGTCTGAATTTTTGGTTGTTGTTGAACTAACAATAACAACAAAATGGTCCGTCATTTTGTCATTATTAGGTGACCCATCCTTGTAGTCAATGCCTACTACGACGGGAACACCCTTGCTGAGGCTATTATTAATAGCTTCAACACCATCAGTAAACAACCCCGATGCTTCCTCGGCGTGCCCCTGCTTATCTGGAGTCATGATACCGATCCTTTTGCCATCGAGTTCCATTCCGACCTTTCCTAACATGTCCTTACACCTGTCTAAACAACCACTCGGATAGTTTCTATCATATCCGACGAATTGATCTTTTGTGAGTACAGACATCGAGACCTCAATACTTGGACTCTGTTGACTCTTCCAAGTCTCATAGTCCAACATGTTGATGGTCGGCGATTGTGTACCCCCTCCGTAGAGTTCAGAAATGTAAGCATATTGCGTGCCTCCATTATAGTACAATTTTCCCCCGATTTCAGTGATGCCGGCAACGTAGGCGCCATCCCATGTAGAGAAATCTTTTATTGACATGAACTCTTCATAAGACATATAAGTCTCACGATTGCCACCGATCATCCCATCCAGGTCTATGGGAGATAGTGACCTGCATTGTTTAGCAATGGATGCTAAATCCTTCTTGGTCATTTTTCTCATAATTCTTAGTTGTAAATTAGTTTTATGAATGAATAACTTATCGGTCGCAAAGTTAGGCACTAAAACTATATCCTCCAAATTTTTTGAAGACAAATAGTTAACAAAAAGTTAACAGTTTTTAAACTGTTGCAAACGAGGAATAATATTTATTAATTCTACAATATCTTTGTCTTTATAACCTTAATTTACTTTAGATCACAATAATACTTAATAATACTTACAAATCTATTTTTTAACTTTGCAATATGAAAAACAATGTAAACCCAAGAACAATAATATTAATCATATATATTCTTGTCGTTATTCCGCATAACTTATCCGCCGCCAAGGTGATTGTCACCCTTGACGAGATAATTAATGTGCACATCTATAACAACCTTTCATTAAAAGCTGCGAAAAAGAGATATGAAAACTCCATATTGGAATATGAGAATTATAGAAAGAGTCTCCTGCCCGCTGTCTCCTTTTCTTTATCACCGGTCAGTTTCAACCGGTCGTATCGCCTATTGCAAGACGCGATAAAAGGCGACTACTATAATGTGAATGACTATTCGCTTACAAGCAACGGAGCCATGACGATAACGCAGAAAATTGGATTAGCAGGAGGAGTGTTATCTGCTACCACTTCGATGAGTTTTCTTAGGGAAATATCAAAGTCAATGAACAGCTACAACACAATACCATTCTACATCACCTACAACCAGACCTTGTTTGGTACTAAAAAGACTTATACATTTGAGCGTGAGCAAGCACGAGCAAAGCTTTCCCTCGCTCAAATGGACTTTATCCAGACCGTATGCGCCACACAAACAACAGCCATGGAACTGTATCTTTCAGCTTGCACGCTTCTGGAAGATTATCTTTTATGCAAAGAGGTCGTCGATGCCGACAGCCAGCTCGTTTCCATATCCCACAAATTACTTGGAAAGGGAAAGATCACAGCATTCGACTACAACAAGGTTCAGATACAGGCAATGGAAGACAAGATGAGTCTTGACAAAACCATCTTAGCTTATGAAAGTACGCTGAACCAATTGAAAGACTATATTGGAACAGACATAGAGTTGCAGCCGATTACTCCTGAAGCTAAGGAGCTGCCAAGACATATATCCTTAGCCGCAGCCCAAGACCAGCCAGCAGCCCCGACTATGGCTATGTAGGAACGGCGACGGGCGGATCTTCTGATGCCTACCAGTACCGCACCTATTCTATTAACCTGCAGCAGTTGCTGAAGTGGAACAAGAGCATCGGCAAGCACTCCATCTACCTCATGCTCGGCCATGAGTATGAGAAGGACAACGGTTTAGAGACTTATGCCTCTCGCAACCAGGTGCTCAACTTCTCCGCTGACAAGGAGCCGTCGGGCGCGCTCAACCTCGTCGATGGCAATTCATCGTCGAGCCTCTACAATGTGGAAGGATACATGTTAAACGCCCAATACAACTATGCCTCCAAGTACTTCGGTTCGTTCTCCTATCGTCGTGACGGCTCGTCACGTTTTGCCAAGGGACATCGTTGGGGCAACTTCTGGTCGGTCGGCGGCGCGTGGATCGTCAGCAAGGAAGACTGGTTCCCGAAGAATACTTTCATGGACATGATCAAGCTCAAAGCCAGCTATGGTGAGCAGGGTAACGATGGCATCAGCGATTTCCTGTATTCCAACTATTACTCCATCACCAGCGTCAATGGCAAAGGCGCGCTCAACTTCGCCTCGAAGGGCAACGAGGATATCACCTGGGAGACCAACGGCAGCTTTAACGGCGGCATCGAGTTTGAACTTTTCAAGCACCGCGTCACAGGAAGTCTCGAATACTATACCCGCAAGACCACGGACATGCTGCTCTATTTCTCCACGCCTGTCTCCTTAGGCTACAGCGGCTATTATGACAATGTGGGCGACATGATCAACCGGGGCGTGGAATTCAGCATCAATGCCGACATCATCCGCACCCACGACATCGACTGGAACGTGAACTTCAACATTTCCAAGAACCACAACGAGGTGACCTACCTGCCCGACGAGAACAAGACCGTGAGCGTGGAGGGTCACGCCGGATACGTTGACTTGGCCAACTTCCGTTTCATCGGTGAGGGTCTGCCGCTCAACACCTGGTACATGCCTAAGTATGCGGGTCCTGACAGCCAGGGACGCTCCTCGTGGTATGTCACCAACGAGGACGGCACGCAGGGAACCACTACATCCTATTCGCAGGCTACCTATTATCTCTGCGGCGATGCCAACCCCAAGGCTTACGGTGGCTTCGGCACCACGCTCACGGCCTACGGCTTCGACCTCTTTGCCAGTTTCCTCTATTCTTTAGGCGGTAAGGCTTACGACATGGGTTACAGCAAGCTCATGGCCTCGCCGACAGACGCCGGAGAGCGCCGCAACCTGCACAAAGACTTGTGGAACGCATGGTCGGAGGACAACACCGGCTCCGACATCCCACGATTCCAGTTTAACGACACCCAGAATGCCTACACCTCGGACCGTTTCCTGACCAGTGCCAGTTCGCTGACGTTCAAGAGCGTCTCCTTGGGATACACGATTCCGAAAACATGGATTGCCAAGTGGCCCATTACCAGCATACGAATCTACGGTATGTGCGACAACGTGTATTATTGGACCAAGCGGAAGGGATTTGATCCGCGCAGCTTGCTCACAGGCTCGGTAAGCGTCTCCAACTTCCACCCCATCCGCACCATCTCCGGCGGCATCACCGTGAAATTTTAATTCAAAGAACTTTGCTACATGAAAAAGATATATAAGAACATCATGCTCACGGCAACAGCAGCCTTGGCGCTGACCAGTTGTCTTGATGAAGCCACACCCTCCGGGGGAATGTTGCAGGAGCAGGTAGAATCGTCGAAGGATGGCATCGCCGCCCTGAGCAATGCCATCCCCAAATCGCTCATCACTTTAGGCTACAGTTATATCGGCGGAACCTATGGGGGCATACAGCTGCTGACAGATATTCTCACCGGTCAGGCGCCTATCGCTACCACCACTTGGGATTATTTTATGTATCCCTCCTTAGGCTACTTAGGCAGCAACTACGCTTACTGCTATGACGTATGGAGCTTCCACTATTCCACGATCAAGCGTGCCAACCTCACGATCGGAGCCATCAATAATGTGGGCGGCACCGATGATGCCTCCGACACCTATGCCGGTTACTTAGGCAATGCGCTGGCTTATCGTGCCTTTGCCTACCTCAACCTGTCCCGCCTGCTCGAATACAAGTCTACGGGCGATGCTACCCTCGACGGCTATGCCCAGAGCCACAACATCTACGGTCTGACAGCGCCCATCGTCACGGAGAAGACGACGGAGAAGGAGTCGCAGAACAACCCTCGTGTTCCTTTCTATGTCATGGACCGCTTCATCCTCACCGACCTCAACAAGGCCGAGAAGCTGCTCAAGGGCTACACGCGCAGTGCCGCCAACGAGGCCAACGAGGCGGTGGTCTATGGACTCAAGGCGCGGTTGTGGCTCGACCTGGCCTCCCGCTTCGACTACAAGGCCTCCGACTTGCAGGAACAGTTGGACCATGAGGACGATAATTCTCTTGCCGTCTACGACAAGCTCGGCATCACAACAGCCAAGGAGTGCTATGCCAACGCCGCCAAATACGCGCGGTTGGCCATCAATGAGGGCTACAGGCCCTTGACAAAGCAGGAATGGTACAACAACAATACGGGCTTCAACAAGGCCAACGAAGCCTGGATATGGGCCATGCAGATAGGAACCAACGACATCAGCTCGGATTCATGGGCTACGACGAGTCTTACGTCTTACATTTCCAGTGAGACGGACTTTGGGCTCGCGGGCCTGCAGTCAAACGAAGCCTACCGCGAGATTGACAAGCAGCTCTTCGGCGACATCAACAAGGCTGACTGGCGCCGTGCCACGTGGGTGGCACCGGAGGATGCCGGTAAGAGCAGTGCCGCCACCAAGTACACTACGCTGCTGACAGCTGCCAACTTTGCAAATCTCCCCGCCTACGCCGCGCTGAAGTTCAAGCCTGCCGGAGGCAACATGTCCGACTATAAAACCGGATGTGCCGTTGACATGCCACTGATGCGCGTAGAGGAGATGTATTTCATTGAGGCTGAGGCCACAGCTTTCACCGAAGGGCTCAAGGCGGGACAAAAGCTCTTGGAGGACTTCATGAACACCTACCGCTGCGACGTTACTGCCGACAATCCCACACCGTTCAAATGTACGTCAACAAACACATGGGACTTTGAGCGGGAGCTGCTCACGCAGAAGCGCATTGAGTTCTGGGGCGAGGGTGTCGTCTACTATGACTACAAACGGCTGCGGATGGATTTCAACACCGCTTATAGTGGCTCGAATACCTATACATATTATCAGCAAACCAATGCCGCGGGATATGTTCATCCTTATATGAACTTCTGTGTCCCCAACACGGAGGTGCAGAACAACAAGGGTATTGTCAACAATCCGGATCCGACAGGTGAATAACAGCTATTTTCCCAACTTATTAAGAATTTCATTATGAGAATGATCAAATATTTATGGGCCTTGCCTTTGGCCTTGGCTCTTATCATCATGGGCTGCTCGGACAACGATGACTATCAGGTTGCCGAGCCTTTGCAGGCGGGCAACCAGCAGGTTCACTTCTCGTCCGTGAACAAGGCAAAGACCATCTTAGGCTCCGATGCCCAGACAAAGGAGGTTGACCTCACCGTGGTACGTACTTCAACCTCGGGAACTACGACGGTTCCCGTTGCCCTCACGGATGCTACGCCCGGTGTCACTGCAGACCAGCAGGTGACTTTTGCCGACGGCGACTCGACGGCAACCATCCGCGTCGCCTTGCCCGACACCGCCAAGGCCGGTGACAATTACGCTTATACGCTCACGGTCTCGGGAGAAAACACTGACCCTTACACAATACTCTCCGGTGGATTGTCCTTCTCCGGTACCGCCGTCATAGCCAAGAGTGTGAAACTCCTGTGCTGCATCTATTACAGTGACAACGAGAGCTATACAGACTCTTGGTATGAGAAGGCGTACGACTTAGGTGACGGGCTCTACATGCTCTATGATTTTGGCAACAGTGGCCACACGGTCTATTTCCAGACCAATGCCACGAAGAACTACACCATGCCTTATGTAGAGAACGATAAAGACATCGACCAGTACGATGACGACTATGGCACAAACATCGGTCTTGGATATTATCTCTATCCGTGGGGCAGGGAGAATGCTGCCATTGGCTATCTCTACATGCTCTCCAACAACTATTCGGGCTATTCGGGCTTTGATGCTTCGGACAAGTCGGGATGGTTCTACCTCACCCAATGGTGGCTCAGCACGGACACAACTTCTGGGTTGAGGAATGACCGCCTCCGTTTTAGCGTGCTAAAACGAGATATAACCATGAACCTTTTGAGCCTCTTACGCTTTGGGCGTGAGAGGCTTTTCCTTTCCTTCAAGCTACAAATCATTATTTTTAGGTATTGTTAAGTCTGTTAAATCTATCTACCTTTGCACCGTCTTAATAAGTAGTAAATATAGATAGTATTTGGAATAACATGCACGCTTTTTCAGGAAAACTATTGTTCTCTTTGTCAGTTCTTACGCTTTCTGTTCCGGCAGTTCCCGTAAAGGCTTTTTCTTCAACACAGGCTTCACCGGCTTCCTTGCAGAAAGAGGATTCGTTGGCTTATGGTGAGCAGCATCTACAGGATGTTACGGTCATCGCGAAGTCTAAAGCCCGTCTGCTTCAAGAGCAGGCATACGCTGTCTCCGTGGTTGATTTGAAGAACCAATACACGCAGGTTACCTCGCTCAACAAGGTACTCAACGCCATCACCAGTGTGCGGCTGCGTGAGGACGGCGGCGTGGGAAGCAACTATTCTTTTGCCATGAATGGTTTCTCCGGCAATCAGGTGAAGTTTCAATTTAGCCAACCTGTCTGCTAACATGGCTGACCGTGTTGAGGTGTACAAAGGCGTGCTGCCAGTCTCCTTGGGTGCCGATGCCTTAGGCGGGGCGGTCAATATTGTCTCCCGCCGCAATGCCAACTATCTGGACGCGACCTACAGCCTTGGCTCATTCAATACCCATAAGGTGAGTGTCAATGGGGCTTATACGAACATGAAAACAGGCTTCACCCTTCGCAGCAATCTCTTTTTCAACTATTCCAAGAACGACTACAAGGTTTATGCGCCTATCGTAGATCTCAACACAGGTCTTCAGGAAGGCGATGCCTGGATGAAACGCTTCAACGACCAGTATCACTCCGTAGGATTGAAGTTGGAGTCGGGCGTAGTGGGACGTTCCTGGGCCGACTACTTGCTGTTTGGGGTCATTGCCTCGGAGAACCGTAAGCACATACAGACAGGTGCCACCATGGATGCTGTCTATGGTAAGGTGCACTCGCAGAGCTACAGCTTCATTCCCAGCCTGCGCTATAAGAAGACTAACCTCCTCACGCCGGGCCTCGACCTCTTGCTCTATGCCACCTACAGCATGGTGAACACCGACAATGTTGATACCGCGCAGGTGAAGTACAACTGGCGGGGAGAGAGCGTCAGGAGCAACAGTCGTGGCGAGGGCTACCTCACCGACGCGCTGATTCGGGAGCGGCAGTGGCAGGCCAATGCCAACGTGAACTATGTCATAGACAATTACCAGTCCCTGACGCTCAACCATATCCTGACCTCCATGCACAGAAAGGCCGACGACAAGGAATATCCTGACTATGCCCTCAATGGTGTTCCACAGATATTGACCAAGAACATAACGGGCCTTGGCTATCAGATACGTTACGACCGTTGGGATGCCAACATTTTTGGCAAGATGTACTTTCTCCACACCTCCACCCATCGCCTCCTTGACCAGTTCCTGGAGACGCAGCGCTACGAGCGTGTGTCGGAAGACAAGCACCAGGCCGGCTACGGCGCTGCCCTGACCTACCATCTGCTGCCCTCCTTGCAGATGAAGGCGAGCTTTGAGCAGGCTTACCGCATGCCGGAGGCCAATGAGATCTTTGGTGACGGATTCATCCAAAAGAGCAATCCTTCGCTCAAGCCGGAGAAATCGCGCAACGTCAATGTCGGACTGCTCTACGCAGAGCGCTTTGGCAAGCATCAGGTCAATGCTGAGGTCAACTATATATATCGTCACACCACCGACTTCATCCTCAAAGGCGTATCGCTCACCAGCGACCCCACCACAGCCTACGACAACATCGGCAAGGCCATCACGAACGGCGTGGAGGCAAGCGTGAACTACGACTTCAACAACCGTCTGCATGTCGGGGGCAACATCACGTATCAAGACATCAAGGACCGGGAGCGTAACGTCGAGACCACCCAAAGCTACGTAGATCAGGGCGCCACGGAGAATGTCTCTTATGGACAACGCATGCCCAACATTCCCTATTTCTTCTTCAACGCCAATGCCGGTTACAATTTCCGCAACGCGTTCCATCGTGGCAACACGCTCTCTTTGGAGTACGACGGCGACTATGTGTACAAATATTACCTCACCTTCCCCGGTCTGGGCCGGCCCACCAGCAAGAAGTACATACCCACCCAGTTCTCACACAACGCCTCAGTGAACTATGTCATGGGTGGAGGCAGGTATAGCGTGGCTTTCGAATGTACCAACATCACCAACGAGAAGCTCTACGACAACTACAGGCTGCAAAAGCCCGGGCGAGCCTTCAACGTGAAGTTCCGCCTCTTCCTTCAGAAAATGTAACACCCTCCCAAAGATTAAGAATATAAATACGACATACAATGAAAGTAAAACGTCTTCTATCATACATCCTTACCACGCTGACCTTGTGCTGTTCGCTCTTTCTCCTCGCTTCTTGTGACGACGACATGGGCAGCCAGGAAGTGCCCAATGAGCCTTATGTGCTCTCTCTCGGTATCACCTCAAACGGCACCACTACTTACTATGTTGTGACGACCAATGACCTGATGAGCTCCACCCCCATCAACGCTTACGGAAAGGGCATAGAGCAAAACGGCTACCGTGACTATCAACAGGCGGAGCAGACCGTCTTCTCCATCGGAGGCCTTGGCGTGACTTCGGCCACGGGCATACAGCGTGACGGCAACGGATATATTCAGGAAGTAGGCAACTTTGTGTTCAATGCCACGCCGATAGGCTTCTGCCAGGTCGACAACAGCACGATGGCTGCCTTGGAACTGCCTACGTCGACCCATAAAGGGCAGAACCTGACCTTCTACAGCGTGGACATCAACTCGCTTTCCTTGACGAAAAGGGTCACCACCACGCCCGTTGCGCCTCTCGACAACATCACGTGGCCGTCGGTCACCGGCTCGGCTTATTCCGGAGGAAACCTCTATATCAGCTATGTGCCGATGAATCCTAATACCTTTGCCACGCCTGCTGTTGATACAGCCTTCGTAGCCGTGTATTCTTATCCCGACTTCAAGTTCAAGAAGCTCATGAAGGACACACGGACGGGAAATATCGGCAGTTGGAACGCGTTCAACGGCTTCCAGAAAGACGAGCAGGGTAACCTTTATGCCATGTCGAATACCTCGCTCACCAATGGCTTCTCGCAGACAGCCGGCCACTCCGGATTCCTGCGCATCAAGGCCGGACAAACGGAGTTTGATCCCGAATATTTCTTCGATTTTGAGGCGCTGACCGGTTACAAGATTGCCCACTGGCTCTATTTGGGCAACGGCAAAGTATATGCCGAGGTGAATACCAACCAGAAGGCGGGAGCCTGGAGCGATGCGGACAACATCTGTGTCATCATTGACCTCAACGCCAAAACGAGCACGACGATCAACGAGATACCCAAACACAGCGGGATGGGCGGCCGTCGGTTTGTAGCCTTCGCCGAGAATGGCTATGTCTATGCACCCGTCACTACCTCGGACGGTGTTTATATCTATCGCACGGAGATAGCAACGGCAACGGCCGTGCGTGGCGCCAAGGTCTCCGCCACTTTTGTCGGTGGTCTGTTCAAGCTCAATTGACATGAAGCGTGTGCTGCTCATTCTTCATCGCTGGTTGGGTCTGCTGTCCGGCCTCATTGTTTTCATCGTGTGCTTCACCGGCGCGCTCTATGCCTTCCACGAAGAGATAACCGATCTGTCTGAACCCTGGCGGCGTGTGGCCCCGGACAAGGACATGCTGCCGCTGTCACGTCTGGTCACAATCGCCAACAAGACAGCGGGACGCACGGCTCCCTCAGCGGTGACAACAGGAGAGGCAGGAGATGCTTGTTGGGTAGACTATTTTCAGGAAGACGGTGGCCGGACCACCGTCTTCTTGAATCCTCATTCGGGCGCTGTCCTTCATGTGGAACGGTTAGCGGCTGATGAGTTCGACTTCTTCGGTTTCGTTCTCAACGGCCACAAGTATCTTTGGCTTCCCCCAGCCGTGGGCCGTTATGTCGTCGGTTATGGCATACTGGTCTTTGTCATCGTGCTTGTCACGGGCGTGGCGTTCCGCTGGCCTAAGCATTGGAACCGCCGGCAGTTGCGCCAGCTGCTGACCTTTCCCAACCCTGCGGCCAACAGTCGTCAATGGTTCTATGCGCTGCATCTCGTGCTTGGCAATTATGCGCTGGTCTTCCTTCTCTGGGCAAGTCTCACGGGAATGGTCTTCGCTCTTGACTGGTGGAGCGGGGCGGTCTATGCCGTTGCCTCGGGCGGGAATCAGCCAAAGCCGTATGCCATGCCGCAGGCCTTGGCGAAGAGCTCGGAGTGCTGACGAAGTTGGACACGCTCTATGTCGTCACCCACCGTGAATCGCCCCGGGCCGTGCAGTTTTATAACTGTCTGCCGGCCACTGACAGCGATGTCTATCGGGTGAGTGTGGGTCGCAAGCGGCAGTCTTATTACCGCACGGACAATCTCTATTACGATCCTGCCTCGCTCACCGAGCTCACCGGTCTGGGTCCGTGGGCGGGTCGCTACCAGAAGGCGAGTGCGGCCGACAAACTATTGAGAATGACCCTCGACCTCCATGACGGGCGGATCTTTGGCTTAGCCGGAAAATTTCTCATGTTCATAGCCTCGCTCATTGGTGCCTCGCTACCCGTCACGGGATTGGTCCTGTATATTAAGAGGAGAAAGCGCTGAGCTATCCTGACAATTGCTCGAACTGATCCTCTCGCCTGCCATTCCGCTCACTGTCTGGGCATGGCAAACGTCAAGATATTTTTTTCGCAAAACCCGCTGAGAATCGCTTCTCTTCGAACGGATGGCTCCTCGCTCGAAAAGAAGCGATTCTTGGTTCAGAATAGCAAGTTATTGTTTATTAGATAGTTATGTACATTGTCCTCTTTGGAGGCTTTCCATTTCTCTCATGCTATCTCCATTCCTATAGGAATGAGCCCCGCGTTCCTATAGGGATGCCGATTTTCTGTCTCTGATTTTCCTCCCGCGGACCCGTTTCCCGCCATCCATACCCCCTCTTTCGCCTTCTCTTTTGCTCTTGCTAATTGACTCCGCCCATTAATCTGTTGAGCCCATAGTGTTATTGATCAGACACAAAAAAGGCGGCTCCCTTATTAAAGAAGTCGCCCCGCCGGTCAATGCCAGCTATAGGAGATTATGTTGTAACAATAGAAAAGGGACTGATCCCCATGAAGAGAACAGTCCCTGTAATACCACTGAGCAGCAACGCCGGGGTTATGCGACCTCAATGCGTTTTGTCTCCTTCTCTGCCTTCTGAGTGCGAGGAAGTGTGATATG
>ONBC01000086.1 GCA_900315955.1 uncultured Prevotella sp. | reverse complement strand
CGTCTCATTCTTCAGTACTTCACGTGCTTTCTCTAATGTGAACTCCTCTCTTGTGACGATGTTCTCTTCAACGCCACCAAAATTCATTTTTGGCATAATACAAATACTTTAAGTATAACTTGAAAATCTATTTCTTAATTGTTAACCTGAGGTGGATCTTTTTATCGGTTGCAAAGGTATCGGTTTTATATGTAATGACCAAATATTTCTTTCAATCTTTTACAAATTTAACCTTACACCTTACGATTTCCACTTCGTTATCCTTTTCTTCACGTGATTCTTTCGTCATTCTGACGACATATTCTTCTTCGTCTTCTGTCTTGGCGGTCTGCTTCGTATAAAGGCAGAGCGTGTCACCGGCATGCGACTCAGCGACATAGGCGATGTCTAATCGGCGGAGCCGGTGCGACTTATAATAGTCAAGGCTGAAAAGGTCGAGCACATGGTCGATATATTTGACCGAATTGACATGCCCATTGACATCCACATCATTATATTGTGCGACAACCTTACGAGCCAGCGTCAGATCGTGACCGAGGACAACCCTTGAGGGCGGATCGATGGGACAAGGCTTGTCGGTCTCAATATATTTGCTTAAAAGTCCGTCTTTGATGGAGAAGATGTCGGCAGGCTGACGCGTGTCGGTGTCGATCATCGCCCAGATACTGCGTCCATAGGCGTACGGCTTGGAACCATCTGGACTCAGCACGGCAAAGTTACGGCTCGTAAAGAATTTCTTCGCAGTCTCGACCCATGTCTCAGCAAGCACGTCGTCGTAAGCTTTGGGACTTTCGAGGATCTCTATAGCGAAGCGTGAAAGCACCCACGTGCGATGGATGAGGTTCAGCTCAGCCACGCCATAGCCCCGGTCCCTGCTGTGATAGTCGGCAGCGTTGAGCATGCCGTTGCCTAAGTGACCGGGAAAGAGGTGGCTGCTGAAATCGCAATGGAACGGCTCCACCAGAAACTCGTAGCTGCCTACCTTCGGCAAAGCCTGTTCACTTGTCATGCGCTTCCAAAAGTTTTGATACGGGCTCTTCGAAGCTGCGGGTCACGGCAATACGGCCGGAGCGCGTGTACTGCAACAGACAGTTGTAGCTGTTGAGCTTCGAATAAAGGTCCGTGATATCATCAGTCAGAC
Organism: uncultured Prevotella sp.; assembly: GCA_900315955.1. Taxonomy (GTDB): domain Bacteria; phylum Bacteroidota; class Bacteroidia; order Bacteroidales; family Bacteroidaceae; genus Prevotella. Next base: position 6,789 of record ONBC01000086.1, on the reverse strand, counting down.
CCGCAAGCAACACCGTAGCATAAGTGGGATTGACCTCCATCATGCGGGCGTTGTGGCGACGGATCGTGCGTGAGACCTCCGAATTATCAAGGAGTACAGGCGTAGAAATTTTATAGAGGGCTACCTCATGGATGAAGATATCGTCGTCCGTGTAGTAGTCGCATTTGATGACATTGATCTTCTTCTCTATCTGCTTCTTGATCTTCAGGATCTGATCGGGATCGCTCCAGCAGGTGATGGTGTACTTATGGATGCCATCAATACTGGAAGCCGACACGTTCAGACTCTCGATGTTCACTTGTCGGCGGGTAAAGACACTGGTGATCTCATTGAGGATACCCGCCACGTTCTCACTATATACCAATAATGTATAAAATGTATCTTCCATATTTTTTTCTTTCAGTGCTATACGGTTGAGCAAGGATTAGATATCCAGATGCAGCTGCATCTCATCAATAGAACTGCCCGGTGTGACCATCGGCGTGACATTCTCTTCTTCCTTCACGGCGCACTCGAGGATGTAAGGACCCTCAGACGCGACCATCTTGCCGACCTTTGCCTGGAGGTCGTCGCGGTCGGTCACTACATCGTAAGCGATGCCGTAGCCCTTGGCTATCGACTCATAGTGGGGGTTGAGCATGTAGGTGAAGGAGCGGCGATGGTTGAACATCAGGTCCTGCCACTGACGCACATTGCCGAGGTAGTGGTTGTTGAGCAGAATAATCTTCACGGGCGCCTGCTGCTCCATGATAGTGCCCAGTTCTTCGATACACATCTGGAACGAGCCGTCACCGGTGAAGAGCACCACCTGACGGTCGGGAGCACCAAAAGTCGCCCCGATAGCTGCGGGAAGGCCAAAGCCCATCGTGCCGAAGCCACCGCTGCTGACGATGCTGCGGTCTTTCTTAAACTTGAAGTAGCGGCAGGAGAACATCTGATGAAGGCCTACGTCGTTGCACATCACAGCCTCGCCTTTCGTGGCTTCAGCCACGGCATTGATGACCTCACCCATGAGCAGCGGACCTTCCTTCGGATGCACTGCGGGGTCGATGACCTCACGTTTCTCCTCCTCATAGAGCGGTTTGAAAGAGGCTATCCACTGTTTGTGCTCATTGGGCTTAAGTAGGGCTGTGATCTTTGCCAGACTCTCCTTGCAGTCGCCGACGACGGCAACGTCGGTCTTCACATTCTTGTCTATCTCAGCAGGATCGATGTCGAGGTGGATGACCTTTGCCTGTTTGGCGTACTTATCGAGGCGGCCTGTGTCACGGTCGGAGAAACGCATGCCGATGGCGATCAGCACATCACATTCCTGCTCCTTGATGTTCGGTGCATAGTTGCCGTGCATACCGAGCATACCCATGTCCAACGGATGGTCGGAGGGCAGCGCTGAGAGGCCGAGCAGCGTACGTGCTGCAGGGATGTCGGCTTTCTCTAAGAACGTACGGAGCTCTTTCTGCGCCCCGCCTATCTCCACGCCGTGACCGACGAGAGCAAACGGTTTCTTGGCATTATTGATAAGGTCTGCGGCAGCCTTCACCGCCTCGTCGCTGATCTTCGGATAAGGATTGTATGAGCGCACGCCGTCAGCCTTGCCCGGCATCCACTTTGCCTTGCCGACCTGCGCATTGCGCGGGAAGTCAAGCACCACTGGACCGGGGCGCCCGCTCTTGGCGATATAAAACGCACGGTTCACGGCCCACGCCACATCCTCCGGGCGACGGATCTGATAGCTCCACTTCGTGATGGGCTGTGCCATATCCACGAGGTCCACCTCCTGGAAGGCATCCGTTCCCAAGGCACGCACACCGACCTGTCCGGCGATGACCACGATAGGAATAGAATCCATCATCGCATCCGCCACACCGGTAAGCGTGTTGGTGGCACCCGGACCGGAGGTGACGATTGCCACACCGACCTGACCACTCGCACGAGCAAAGCCCTCAGCAGCATGCGCCGCCCCTTGCTCGTGACGCACGAGAACATGCTTGAACCACGGATCTTTCTTATGCGTATAGGTATAGAGGGCATCGTAGACAGGCATGATGGCACCGCCAGGATAGCCGAAGACGGTCTTTACATCTTCCTGATAGAGGGCGCGCATCAGGATCTCTGCGCCGCTGACCTCCTCCCCGATCTTCACACCGGACCACGGAGCCCATTCTTTATTCTTTATATCTTTTTGTGCGTTATCCATATGAATGAATTATATGTTTATGAAATCGTTGGGATCCCCAGGTATAAGTTATATCAATCAATGATCCTCACTCCACCTTTGTCGGCTGAGCTGACGCTCTGCGCATAAGCCCGGAGCGCCTTGCTGACGACGCGGTGGCGCTTCAGCGGCTGTTGCGGACGGGCAGCGAGCTCTTCATCGGAGAGTTTCACATTGATGGAACGGCTCGGAATATCAATGACGATGATGTCGCCATCCTTGATCTTGCCGATGTTGCCTCCGGCAGCTGCCTCCGGCGAGATATGACCGATACTCAGTCCGCTCGTACCCCCAGAGAAACGGCCATCGGTGATAAGCGCGCACTCCTTACCGAGGTGTCGGCTCTTAATATAAGAGGTAGGATAAAGCATCTCCTGCATGCCGGGGCCTCCCTTAGGACCTTCATGGGTGATGACCACGCAGTCGCCACTGTTCACTTTTCCACCGAGGATCCCTTCGCAAGCATCTTCTTGGGAATCGAAGACGACGGCAGGACCTTCGAAGTGCCAAAGCTCAGGAGCAACACCGGCGGTCTTCACCACGCAACCGTTTTGTGCTATGTTTCCGAAAAGCACTGCCAAGCCACCGTCCTTGGTGTAAGCATGCTGGAGGTCACGGATACAGCCGTTCTCACGGTCGGTATCGAGGCTCTCCCACTGCTCGTCCTGCGAGCCCATCTGCGTAGAGAACCGGCGACCGGGAGCACTGTGATAGATGCGTGAAGCCTCAGGATCGACGGAAGCGCCCGTGATGTCATATTTCTTCATCTCCTCATCGAGCGTTGTGCCATCGACGCGCTTCACAGAGCCATCGATGAGCCCGCCCTTGTTCAACTCGTTGAGGATGCCGAGGATACCACCGGCACGGTTGCACTCCTGCACACTGTATTTCTGCGTGTTCGGAGCGAGCTTACAGATGCAAGGCACCTTACGGCTCAGGGCATCGATATCGTTCATCTTGAAGTCCACATTGCCTTCCTGAGCCACGGCGAGGAGGTGAAGCACGGTGTTTGTCGAGCCGCCCATAGCGATGTCGAGCGTCATGGCGTTGAGGAAAGCCTGCCGAGTGGCGATGCTGCGGGGAAGGACGCTGTCGTCGCCATCCTCATAGTAAGCGAAAGCGTTCTTGACGATCTGACGCGCCGCATCCTTGAAGAGCTGGACACGGTTCTTATGGGTAGCCAGGATCGTGCCGTTGCCGGGGAGGGCGAGACCGATAGCTTCCGTGAGGGAGTTCATGGAGTTGGCGGTGAACATACCCGAGCAACAGCCGCAACCGGGGCATGCCGTGTTCTCAATCTTGGTGAGATCGTCGTCGCTCACGCTCTTGTCACCACCGGCAATCATCGCCGTGATGAGATCCGCATTCTCGCCTTTCCAGCGGCCAGCCTCCATAGGGCCACCCGAGCAGAATATCGTAGGAATATTGAGACGCATGGCAGCCATGAGCATACCCGGTGTCACCTTGTCGCAGTTGGAGATGCAGATCATGGCGTCAGCCTTGTGGGCGTTGACCATATACTCCACTGAATCAGCAATGATATCACGAGAAGGAAGCGAATAAAGCATGCCATCGTGACCCATCGCGATACCGTCGTCTACAGCAATCGTGTTGAACTCGGCAGCATAACAGCCCATCGACTCTATCTCCTTCTTTACAATCTGCCCAATCTCATGCAGATGTGTGTGTCCGGGGACAAACTGTGTGAAACTGTTGACTATAGCGATGATAGGCTTGCCCATCTGCTCATGCTTCATTCCTGCAGCCACCCAAAGAGCTCTTGCTCCGGCCATCAAACGACCCTGGGTGCAAACTGCGCTTCTCAATTGATGCTTCATAATGCTTTATTATTACGATATTGATTGCAAAGATACTAACTTTTATATTATTTGCAACAAAATCGATGAATATATTTTCAAATTATGCAACTTTATAAGCATAAAACAAAAAAGTCCCACCAATCTATCAACAGACGAGTGGGACTCTGAATAGCGATCTATTCTTTTATTTGGTTGTTATATCTTATTTATAAAATTCATGTTTGGCGGCAGCGAGGGTGTTCTTCATCAAGGAACAGATCGTCATGGGGCCTACGCCACCGGGCACAGGGGTTATGAATGAACACTTTGGCGCCACCTCATCAAACTTCACGTCACCGTTCAATCTCCAGCCACGCTGACGGGTGGCATCGGGGACACGCGTGGTACCGACATCGATGATAACAGCCCCTTCCTTCACCATATCAGCCGTGACGAAGTTAGGCTGGCCGATAGCGGCAATAATGATGTCAGCCTCCCGGCACTCCTGTTTCAGAGTCTTAGAATGAGAGTGACAGACCGTCACCGTAGCGTCTCCGTATTGTTTCTGCATCATGAGCTGAGCCATCGGCTTGCCAACGATATTGCTGCGACCGAGGACCACACATTTCTTACCGGAGGTCTCGATATGATAATGCTGCAAGAGCGTGAGGATGCCGAGCGGCGTAGCCGAGATAAAGCAAGGCAGGCCGATAGCCATACGACCGACATTGATGGGATGGAAGCCATCCACATCTTTCTTATAGTCGATAGCCATGATGATCTTCTGCTCATCGATATGCTTCGGGAGGGGGAGCTGTACGATGAACCCATCGACATCCGCATCTTTATTGAGCCGGTCAACGCAAGCCAAGAGCTCTTCCTCCGTCACGTCATCCTCATAACGGATGAGCGTCGACTTGAAGCCACACTGCTCACAGGCAATGACTTTGTTCTTGACATATGTCTCCGAACCGCCATCGTGACCCACGAGGACGGCTGCCAGATGTGGCTGCTTGCCTCCTGCGGCCATGATGTTCTTCACTTCTTCGGCTATTTGCTGCTTGATAGCAGCGGCGGTGGCCTTACCGTCGATCAACTCATATGCCATTTGTCAGTATTTTTGTACTACACCCATTACTTACCGTTTCATCTGCGGCATGTTACGCATCATCTGGCGCATGCCACTGCCTGTCACCATCTTCATCATCTTACGCGTCTGGTCGAACTGCTTGATGAGACGGTTGACCTCCTGGATGCTGGTGCCTGAGCCTTTGGCGATACGCATCTTACGGCTCTGGTTGAGCACCTCGGGGTTCGTACGCTCCTTCGGCGTCATAGACCGGATGATCGCCTCTATGCCATTGAAAGCACTGTTGTCAATATCCATGTCCTTGATAGCCTTGCCGACACCCGGGATCATAGAAGCGAGATCCTTGATGTTGCCCATCTTCTTGATCTGCTCTATCTGCTTGAGGAAGTCGTTGAAGTCGAACTTGTTCTTCTGAATCTTCTTCTGCAGGCGCTTCGCCTCTTCCTCATCAAACTGCTCCTGCGCACGCTCCACGAGGGAGACGACATCACCCATGCCGAGGATACGGTCTGCCATACGGTCGGGATGGAAGACGTCGATAGCTTCCATCTTCTCACCTGTACCGATGAATTTGATAGGCTTCGTGACCACGGTACGGATAGAGAGGGCGGCACCACCGCGGGTATCGCCATCGAGCTTTGTGAGCACCACGCCATCGAAATCGAGGCGGTCGTTGAACTCCTTAGCGGTGTTGACCGCATCCTGACCGGTCATGGAGTCGACGACAAACAACGTCTCATCGGGATGGACATGCTCTTTGAGCGACGAGATCTCATTCATCATCTGCTCATCGACAGCTAAACGGCCGGCGGTATCGATAATGACGACATCGTAACCTTTGGCTTTGGCCTCAGCGATAGCATGGTCGGCAATCTCATTGACATTCTTGTTCTCGGGCTCACTGTACACCGGCACACTGATACTGTCGCCCACGACCTTCAACTGGTCGATGGCAGCAGGACGATAGACATCACAAGCCACGAGCAGTGGGTTCTTGTGCTGCTTGGTCTTGAGCATGTTGGCGAGCTTGCCACTAAACGTGGTCTTACCCGAACCTTGAAGACCGGACATAAGGATGATAGCCGGCTTGCCCGTGAGATGGAGCTCTGAAGCCTCACCGCCCATGAGACGCGCCAGCTCGTCGTGCACGATCTTCACCATGAGCTGACCAGGCTTGATGGCAGTGAGCACATTCATGCCCAACGCCTTCTCCTTGACGGTGTCGGTGAACTGCTTGGCGACCTTATAGTTGACATCGGCATCCAGTAGCGCGCGACGCACGTCCTTCAGCGTGGCAGCGACATTCAGTTCTGTGATCTTCCCTTCACCCTTGAGTATCTTGAACGACCGTTCAAGTCTATCAGTTAAATTCTCAAACATCTTAGTATGTTATGCAATAGCTAATTTTCTGCAAAGGTAACGAATTATTCGCACTTAAGAAACCTTCTGAGAAAATTTATGCTCAATACATTATAATATTTTGAGAGAAGGCAATGCTGTCTATAACTATTCAGCAAAGCAAGACCTTTTATGATGAAGCGATTGGCGTACAATCGCAGACATAAACACAGAGGTAATGCGTTCACGGTAACCATTCAATTTAGGCCGTCCTGTAATCAAACAAAAAATCCCGAGGTTATTCCCGGGATTTTTTGTATTGGTATGGCAGAAGTTGTATGATCTCA
>ONBC01000061.1 GCA_900315955.1 uncultured Prevotella sp. | reverse complement strand
CTCAAGCAATTATGAAACATAACATATTCAGCAAGGCACTCCTCATCGCTGCCACAGCAGGGTTGGCACTCAGCGCGTGCAGCCCAGAGGACTTCGACGACGTATCAGAGGCAGGACTGCCACAGGCAGAGAACGCAAAGGTGATTGCCAGCGTCGACGACGAGACCAACACAGTAACCTTCCACATGGAGGGCGACGGCATCTACCCCATGTGGTACATTCCTGTTGACGGCAAGGAAGTAACCAAGAACCCTGTCTCCACCATCAACCCAGTATTTGTTGTCGATATTAATCGTTGTTTATCACGACTTATTTTCCGATGCAGTGTGCTAAAATTCTTGACTATCAAAAACTTAACTTTCAAAAGGTGATTATATGGTACAGAAATGAATGATACTAACTTTGAGTCGAAACTTTAACACAATTAACTTTATTTATTGTTATAAACTTGAATAAAGTAGGACTATTTCTAAGTAAAGTTGATCTTACGCAGTTGTTATGAAGAAAATATAAAATCCTCTGAATGACGTTGAAGGGTCTCATAAGTGGAAATCATGGTATGGACCAAAAGAAAAAGGATAGAGAACAAGTTTAAGTTTACATATCTATATACATGGAAGTGCTTAAACTTAAACTTTCTTTTCGTCCACCACCGAAATCCATTCATCACTACATCTTGAAAAAGCACTTGGATCCTTTTTTAAGCTCAAGACAAAATAATTGTGTGTTCTACTTGTGGAATCAGACAAAAGTACGTATATTTCCTCTAAAAAAGCATTAGGCGGCTTGCCGCCTAATGCTTTTTTAGAGGAAATATACGCACGAATATCCTTCCGCTTATCCTGTTTCGTGCCAAAACTATAGGCTGATGCTGTTTAGCACGTCCAGTTTGCCGTCGTTCACCAACTTGATAATCAGTTCGCCAAACAACGTGTTTTGCCAGGCAAACCACTTGCGGGTAAAATTTGTCGGGTCGTCTTTATGGAAACTCTCGTGCATAAAGCCCGTTCCGGCATCGGTACGCATCAGCGTTTCGATGCACCACTTAATCTCTGCGTCATCGGTCGAGGTGAAGGCCTTCATCATAATAGACATGGGCCAAGGCATGTCGTAACCTACATGTGGGCCGCCAATGCCCTCACCGGCCTTGCCACGAAAGAAATAGGGATTGTCCTCGCTCCACACGAAGCGGCGCGTGTTCTGATAGATGGGATCGTCGATGCTGACATCTCCCAGATAGGCCATAGCCAGCAATGAGGGCACATTGGCATCGTCCATAAGGAGCTGATTACCGAATCCATCTACCTCGTAAGCATAGATAGGTCCGTATTTAGGGTGCTGATGCACGGCATAGGCTTTCAGGGCCGTCTTCACCTCAGCAGCCAGACTGCGGCACTGCTCAGCCAGCTCGGTGTTCCTGTTCACCTTGGCCAGTATCTCGGCAGCCTTGTTCAGACAGCTGACTGCCATGAAGTTCGAAGGAATAAGGAACTGAAACGTTGTGGCATCGTCGCTGGGGCGGAAAGCGGAGCAGATGAGTCCCACGGGCTTCACGGGAGCTCCCCACCCATCGTTGCACATCGTGTCGAGTTGGCGGGTGGTATTGCGCTTGAAATGATAGCTTCCCACGCCGTTCTTGCGCTGCTGGTCACGGAAGGTGTTCAGAATTTTCTGAACGGCTTGCAGCCAGCTATCGCCAAATACACTGGTATCACCGGTCACCTTCCAGTATTCATAGGCCAGACGGATCACATAGCAGGGGGAGTCAATTTCCCATTTACGCTCGTGCAGTTCGGGCTTCATGTCGGTCTCGTCGGTCATCCAACTGCCGTCAGGTTTTGGCACTTGGTTGAAAGCATTGGCATAGGGGTCAATGTTGATGCACTTCAACTGACGCAGGATGACACCGGCCAGCATCTTCTTGAGCTTTTTATCCTTATTAGCAAACTGCACGTAAGGGAAAACCTGGGCCCCTGAGTCGCGGAGCCACATAGCAGGAATGTCGCCCGTATAGACAAATGTGTCGGGTGTGCCGTCATCACCCTCAGTGTAATGCACAGTGGTGTCAAGCGTATTGGGGAAACAGTTGGTGAACATCCATGCCAGTCGCTGATTGGTCAGCAGTTTGCAGATGCGCTGTATCTCTTTCTCTACAGCGTCGGAACGGAACAGACGGTCGGCTTCAGCAGGGCGATTGTTATGTTTCACAACAGCATCAGCCTGGCAGATGAAAGGTGCTGGGCTGGCTTGTGAGGCTTCTGCAAAGGCCGTGGTGCCACTTCCTACAAGCAGGGTGAACAACAGAAGTGTCTTGTGTTTCATTATCTTTTGTTTTTAATTATTATTTAGTTTTGTATGCAAAGTTATAATGTTCGTGTGTGTTGTTATTCCTAATCTGTGCCAATGATGTCCTGAAAGAACTAAAAGCTACGATATATTTTTACGCGTTCATCTTTTATAACGTGAGTTCGACGAATATACTGCCGACAATGTCGCAGAAACCCATTACGAAAAAACCTAATAGAACGGGCAATGTCTTTGCAAATAATTTCTTTTCTACCATATTTTTTTATTAACAACATTTTGATAATGTAAATATACATTATAACATATATAATTATAGTCCTCGTTTTTGCCATTCTTTTCCTGTTTGTCTACAATTTTGGCATTATATAAGACATATTTATGAAAAACATGGGGTACATTTGCAACCGGAAACAAAACACCATATTATTTATGAAGGTACCGATGGGAGCAGCCCGTCTGCGCATCAGTGCCTTCCCTGTAACGAATCAATAATCACAAAACGATAAATAATAATGAAAAGCAAAATTCTATTAGCAGCCTGTATCTGTTGCTCCCTTTGGGCACAGGCCAAAAACAACTATGCCGACTACGTGAGTACGCTCGTTGGCACTGACTCCAATTTCGAATTATCAACGGGTAATACCTATCCCGCCACGGCCATGCCTTGGGGCATGAACTTCTGGACACCACAGACAGGCCACATGGGCGATGGGTGGATTTATACCTACACGGCCAACCGCATACGTGGCTTCAAGCAGACCCACCAGCCAAGTCCGTGGATGAACGACTACGGACAGTTTGCCTTGATGCCCACCACAGGAACCCCCGTATTCCGTGAAGACGACCGCGCCTGTTTCTTCAACCACAAGGCTGAGACGGCCCTTCCCTATTATTATCAGGTCTATCTGGCCGACTATGACATCAACACCGAGTTGGTGCCCACGGAGCGTGCCGCCATGTTCCGCTTCACGTTCCCCGAGAACAAACAGTCGTGCGTGGTCGTTGATGCACTGGACCGAGGCTCGTCAGTGACTATCATACCAGCCGAGCGCAAGATAGTAGGCTATTCCACGAAGAACAGCGGCGGTGTGCCTGGCAACTTCAAGAACTACTTTGTCATCGTCTTCGACAAACCTTTCACCTACACTGCCGCCGTTCCCAACGGTGACATACGCACTGACGAACTTGAGGCCACGGGCAACCACGCAGGTGCCATCATCGGTTTTGCCACAAGGAAAGGCGAGCAAGTACATGCACGCGTAGCATCTTCCTTCATCAGTGCCGAGCAAGCTGAGTTGAACCTCAAGGAACTGGGCTCACAGAGCTTTGATCAACTGAAGCAGAAGGGTCGTGACCGCTGGAACGAAGTACTGAGCAGAATAGAAATCGAGTCCGACAACATCAATGAGTTGCGAACATTCTACAGCTGTCTGTACAGAAGTACCCTCTTCCCTCGCATGTTCTACGAGAAAGATGCAAAAGGTAATATCGTACACTACAGCCCACATACCGGCAAGGTGCTGCCTGGATATATGTTTACCGACACAGGTTTCTGGGACACTTTCCGCGGACTGATGCCACTCATCAACCTTGTATACCCAGAGATGAGCGCACAGATGGAGGAAGGCTTCTACAATTCCTATAAAGAGAGTGGATTCTATCCTGAATGGGCAACACCAGGTCACCGCGCCTGCATGGTGGGCAACAACTCTGCATCCGTAGTTGCTGACGCATACGTGAAAGGAAATATCAAGAAGGACACACAGGCTATCTTCGACGCTTTGTGCAAGGATGCCAACTCTGTCCATCCAACAGTAGGCTCATCTGGCCGTACGGCATATAAGGAGTACAACCAGTTAGGATATGTTCCATCCGACGTAGTTGGCCAGAGCACCTCACGCACCTTGGAATATGCCTATGATGACTGGTGCATCTACCAGATGGGTAAGAAACTGGGGCGTCCAGCCAGTGAGACAGATATCTACAAGCGGCGTTGTCAAAACTACAAGAATGTGTTTCATCCAAAATATGGTATGATGAGCGGTCGTGACTCTAAAGGCAACTTCCCAGATGACTTCAAACCAGATGCCTGGTGGGGACCGTTCACCGAGGGAAACAGTTGGCACTGGACGTGGTGCGTGTTCCATGACATCCGCGGTCTCATCACGCTGATGGGCGGCGACCAAGCCTTTGTCAACAAACTCGATGCTGTGTTCAAGGAGCCACCGACGTTTGGTGGAAATGTCGATACCCGTAAGCAACTCATCCACGAGATGCGCGAGATGCAAGTTGTAAACATGGGACAATATGCCCACGGCAACCAGCCCATCCAGCACATGATTTATCTCTACAACTATGCCGGACAGCCATGGAAGACCCAGTACTGGGTACGCGAGGCCATGCGTCGTCTCTACTACCCCACACCAGACGGATATTGTGGTGACGAGGACAACGGCCAGACCTCAGCGTGGTACATCATGTCGGCTCTCGGATTCTACTCCGTATGTCCTGGCACCGACCAGTACGTACTTGGCGCTCCGCTCTACAAAAAGGCCAAGATACATCTGGCCAACGGTAAGACCGTTGAACTGTCAGCCCCTGCCAACAGCGATGAAAATCGCTACATCAAGTCGCTTAGCATCAACGGCAAGGCATACGGCAAAAACTATGTGACCCACGACCAACTGCTGCGCGGTGCCCGTCTGCAATATCAGATGAGCAGCAAGCCCAATATGCGCCGTGGCACCCAGCCTGCTGCCTACCCATACTCTTTCTCAGACAACAACGAGTAGCAGCCGACGAATATACCTATAATAAACGTGGCTGTGTCAAAAAAACAGGAAGTGAGCACTTCTTCGTTTTGGCACAGCCACGTTTGTGGACTACTGCATAAACCCGTAAGGGCACCTTTCACTATCAGTGGTTTCTTTCAGGATTGTTTTTCCAATCCACAAATCAGTTCCAGGTCTATTTATTGCTCTTAATCAAAAAGCATCCAGCACAGACGGTTTGTCGTCTTGCCGGATGCCCTTTTCCTGATAACAATCTTATAACCTAACTAATTCTTAAACTAACTGCTAACTAACTTAAACTACCCTGCTGCAAAATTACCCTTAAAAATACAGTCTTCTATACCAATTTGTGCCAAATCTGTAAAAGAAACAGACTTGGCACAAATTCTCTTATTCTAATTTCTCTGTCGGGCAAACTATAAAAATAGTCTGGAATAGTGCAGGCTCCCCCTTCTCGTACGCCTCAACGCGAGGCCGAGATTATTTCATGCGGAGAGCGCGTAGGAAGAAAACACTTATAGCGATTCATCTTTTGTCTGGTAAGATTCCCTATAAGCCTTTGGTGTTGTGTTGAAATGCTTGCGGAACTCGGAATAGAACAGCGACCGAGTGTCGAAGCCCGTCTTGAGCATCACCTCAGAGATGGTCATGCGTGTGGTTGTAAGCAGGTGGGCAGCCGCATTGATGCGATACTCCCGTATGAACTCCTTGGCAGGCGGCAGTTGGGCACTCTCAAATTTCCGATAGAGGCTGCGGCGACTCAGGCCCATGAGGGTAGCCAGAGTGTCGGGGGTTAAGTCAGAGTTGCTTATATGCTCATCGACTATCTTGGTCATTTCCTGTACGAACTGCACATCATCTTTACTGACCAGTGTCCCTGCTGAGTAGGAATAGACAGATGCTGCTGAGTTATAGTACTCCTTCAGTATGCTGCGGTTCTCCAACAGGCGCTTGATAACCGATATTAGATAACTAATGCTGAATGGTTTGGTGATATACATGTCGGCACCGCACTCGAAGCCCTCTATGCGCTCATCGACAGCAGTCTTGGCCGAAAGAATGATGAGTGGTATGTGCATGGTATGCTTATTATGTTTCACGCGCTGTGTAAACTCCAGTCCGTCCATGCCCGGCATCATCAGGTCAGTGATAATCAGGTCGGGCGTTTCGTTCTTTAGCATCTCCAGTCCTTTCTCGGCATCGTTGGCTGTCAATAGTCGGCAGTTCTGCAGACTTTCGGTGAGCAAGTTGAGCAAATCCGGATTGTCGTCTATGACAAGTAGGGTTGGTGCCTGATCGCCCGCAAACTTGTATTGCTGCCGCGGCCGATGGGCTGCTGCGTTCTCATCCTGTGCAGCAACGTCGTATTCCTGAGAAGTTGCTGTCTGTGCTGTTACGATGGGTTCATGCTCGGCACCGGCTGGCAGGGTGCGCTGAGGCAGTACGACATTGAAGCAGGCATAGTGTCCCACCTCACTGTCAATGCTGATGCTTCCGCCCAGCAGTTCCACCATCTTGTGACAGATGGCCATGCCCAGCCCGTTGCGCGTAGTCTGTCCGCTGCTGCTGCTCTCATCAACGCTGTCGAACACAGAGTAGTAGTCGAAGATGCGCTGCTGATCTTCTGGTTTGATGCCTTTTCCGGTATTGTAGACTGAGAATAGCAGATGCTCTCCGTCACGCCGTAACGTCACCTTAATGGTGCCTTCACGCTTGGTGTATTTGAATGCGTTGGAAATGAGATTGCTTACGATGCGTCGCAGCGCCGTCTCGTCAGAGTTCCACACCACGCCTGGTTCTATCTGTTGCTCGTAAACAATATGGTTGCGACTGGCCATCTCGACGAACGATGCAGTGTAGTCGCCGACAACGGCCGACATGTTGACACGACGAATGCTGATCTCATGATGGCCGGTGGTGATACGGCGGAAGTCTATAATCTCCTGTATGAGCTTGTTCAGCCGTCCCAGATTCTGCATAATCATCGACACGTATTTGCGCACAAAAGTGTAGCTGCCAAGCCGATCCATGATGCGTTCGCATGGACCGTAAATGAGTGTCAACGGGGTGTTCAGTTCATGTACCACGTTGGTAAGAAACTTCATCTTTTCCTCGTATATGGCTTCGCGGTGCTGCTCGTTGAGTCGGGCTATCTCCATGGCTTGTCGCTCTCTTTGGTCGTTGCGCCATCGGTTGAACAGCACATAGGCCAAGCCCACAAAAGCTAACAGATAGAGCACATAGGCCCACCATGTGTGATACCAGGGAGGCGTGATAACAATGTGCAGCGTCCCCAGAGACCTCTCCTCGCCCGTATTGATGTTCTGGGTTTTCACGAAGAGGGTGTAGTGTCCTGGGGACATATTGGTAAACGTGAACACAGAGTTGCGGCCGTTGTCTATCCACTCATCGCGCTCAGACAACTTGTAATAATAGTGTATCATCGGCTCTTCCAGATAGTTGTAGGTGGCCACACCCACGTTGAAGTAGTTCTGGTCGTAATTCAGTGTGAGCACAAGTCGCCCCTTCTGCTGTCTCAGAAATTGGCTGATGTTCTGCCGTACGCCCATGAGAGAAAGCCGTGTGAACTCCAGTTGATAATTCACCTTGCTTGGTTTTATCTGGTTGTTATAGTCGATAATGACCCCGCCTCCGACGCCGCCGAAGAACAGCCGGTTGCCCACGACGTAGACGGCTCCGTCGCTATACTCCATGATGTCGGACAGCGTGTGTTCGTTGACCACCATTTTCACGTGCCCGTCGGTGGTGAGAGCCACCAGGCCGTTGTTGCTCGATGCCCACACTTCTTCACCGCCCCGGCAGGCCAGCGCATGTATGGTGTTGTTGGGAAGCCCGTCGGCCATCGTGATGCGCTTGATGCTTCCGTCCTGATGAAGAATGGATATACCCATGCCTGAGCCTACCCACAGGTCATCGCCTACTGGCAGCAGTGTATAGACATCGTAGATGCTGGGGTCAGCGGTATCCTGCATACGCGGATAAGACTTAAGCGTGTTGTGTTCCAGAGTGTAGAGCCCCTTGCCACGATTACCGAACCACCACTGTCCCCGGTTGTCTTTGGCCAGAGAGAAGAAGTAGTTTGATGACTGTTTGCCGCCGTCCAGCACGTAGGTTTTCAGGTTGGTCAGCAGCGGCTGGCCGTTTTTCTCGCTGATGTCGGCTCGGCAGATGCCGAACCCCAGCGTGGCCATCCACAACTGGTCGCCATCCTCGCATGCTGCAATGACATGTTTCACATGATCAGGCAAAGCCAGATGTTTCACTTGGCGTGTCGTATAGCTATAGTAGGAAATGCCCTCGGCATTACATATCCACACCCACGGGTGGCGACTTTCAGTGAGGTGATAGACGATGTTGCTGCCTAACTGACTGTTTTGCACCCCAAAATATTGTACATTCTGGGACAGGGTGCTGGGTAGCGTAAAGACAGAAAAGTGCGGAATGGCCAATAGGCCGTCGCCCTTCGTACCCACCCAAAGCGTACCCTCACGGTCGTAGAGCAGGGCACGTATGGGGCAGTCGCGCATGGCACGTAATTTCGACAGCATGATGGTGTAAAAGGAGTAAGGCTCATCGCTATACATCCCTACTCCCAGGCCGTCGGTACCAATCCATACGATTTCGCCGTTGCGGTCCTTCTGCATGCAGAATACGCCGGTCTCAATGCCCAAGTCAACGACCTGCCGGTTGCTGCTGTCTGACTCATTAAAGACATCGTCAAGTGATAGTCTGATAACGCTGCGTTCGGAGAAAGACACAAACAGATAGTTTCTGAATCGCAGAACATCGGTGATGCTGCCATGCGTGTCGGTTTCATGTTGTAAAGACAGATATCGGTCTAATCGCTCTGTTGCCAGACGAAAAGCATACAACCGGTTGTCTTGGTCCACCAGATACTCCACATCGTCATCGGCTGTTGCCATCTTGATGGTCATAGAGGCTATTGTCTCGCCGCGTCCTACGGCGTATCCGCTGTCGGTCTTCCTGACAACATAACGCACGATGCGGTCGTGCAAAAATACATACAGTCTGCCATCAGACAGGCTGAAGTCGCACACCTCGTTCTGCCTGATGCGGCCCAGCGAAACCGATTGAAAACGACCTTTCTTATTTAAGAACCACAAATGGCCGTTATGGAGCAGGAAACCATCGCCAGAAGGATTGCAGCGTATTTTGCGTAGCCCCTTGAACTGCCCATAGTAGTCCACCTTGCTGCCCGTCGGCGACATAATGTTCAGACCGTAGTTGGTCAGCACCCACGTGCTGCCGCCCACGGTTTTCACGTCCTCCACCAGATGGCCATACAATACTACTCCAGTGTTTTGTGCGGTCAGCCACATACCGTTGCCGTCGTAACTGTTCAGACCGTCACAGGTACCAAAGAGCATCTCACCACTCGGACGCTGGGCTATCGAAAGCACAGAACTATTTGACAGACCTCTGACATACTTTAAGTTATAGGATAGCACACTGCCCGCACAGCATAATATCAAAGACAAGGTTAAGAGTAGTCGTAATTTCATTATAACCGGATATTGATTATTACGTTACAAAGGTAGCAAACAAAAGGCAAGCCTCCAAAAGATTCGCCTTTTTATTTCATCCGGCAGGTAAGAAGCTTGACTTAAGTCTTCACCCCTGTTGTACGTAACGTTAATATTAAGGGGAGTGCTGTCCACGAAACTTATGCCAGTACATTTTCCGAGCAGCACCTTCTTGATGAATAGAGCCAAAGGGATGGCTACTTCCTTGTTGACTTGCGGTGATATTGCCGTTTCTTATCTGCTTTCAGAGTATATTTTTCCATCATGGCATCAAAAAACTTGCAAAAATCATCTGCAATACAAAATAATTCTGTAACTTTGTCCTCGGTAATTATAGCGATTATTGTTTGTAATTCTTTGTATTTCAACACTATAAAGGTACAACCGTTTTCACTAATCACCAAATTTTCAAGCACTTATATTTCGTTGAACTCACGTTATAATTACAATGAAGCAATTTTCATCCTTTTTCAAGAAAGCGCTTGTCTGCATGGCCGCCCTGTCGTTAACGGGAATGGCTCAGGCCGGCGTTAACGGCAAGACTTGGGTTGACTACGTTAATCCCTACATCGGCAACATCAGCCATCTCCTGGTACCCACGTTCCCCACGGTACAGCTGCCCAACAGTATGCTCCGCGTATATCCAGAGCGTGCCGATTTCACATCAGACCGCATCCACGGCCTGCCGCTCATAGTCACCCACCATCGCGAGCGTTCGGCGTTCAACCTGTCGGTGTATTGTGGCGACATCGGCTCGCTTCGTGACAACGTGATTTCCTACACTTACGACAACGAACGCATAACGCCCTATTCCTACTCTGCTTATCTCGATGGTGCGGGCGTGCAGGTGGATTATTCGCTGTCGCACCAGTCGGGCATCTACCGTTTGCAGACCGCCCGTGAGGGCGTACCCGCCTATCTGCTGCTCAACTCGGGCAACGGAAGCCTCACCGTCAAGGGCAACAGCGTGAGCGGGTGGCAGTGGTTGGACGCAAAGACCCGTGTCTATCTCTATGCCGAGTTGCAGCAGAAGCCCTCTCAGACATATGTCCTCGCCGGAGGCAAGGCCGTGCGGGGTACGAAGGCCGAAGGCAAGAGTGCCTGCGTGGTACTCGCCGTAAGTGGCAGCGACTTGCGCCTGCGCTACGGTGTGTCGTTCATCAGTACGGAGCAGGCGAGGAAAAACCTGCAGCGAGAGATAAAGACCTACGACGTCGAGACTGTGAAGGCCGAGGCCATCAAGGTGTGGAACGAGGCGCTGGGACGCATCGAGTTGACTGGCGGATGCGACCGCGACAAGACTATCTTCTACACTTCCATGTACCGTTACTATGAGCGTCAGATCTGCATGAGCGAGGACGGACTGTATTACAGCGCATCAGATGGCAAGGTTCATAAGGACAACGGCTCGCCATACTATACCGACGACTGGATCTGGGACACCTACCGCGCCGCACATCCGCTACGCGTGCTGCTCGAGCCCAAGAAAGAGCGCGATATAATCCGCTCGTTCGTCACCATGGCGCAGCAGACCGACAGCCTCTGGCTGCCCACGTTCCCCGAGAGCACTGGCGACTCGCGCCGCATGAACTCCAACCACACCGTGGCTGTGGTGGCCGACGCTCTGAGCAAGGGCATCACCGATTTCGATGTGAATACGGCATACCGCGCCGCCCGTAACGTAATATACAACAAGTCGCTCGCCCCGTGGTCGGCCAACACTCCCGCCGGATGGCTCAACGCATTCTACGTAAAGCACGGCTACATACCAGCCCTGCGCCACGGCGAGAAGGAGTATCTGCCCGAAGTCAATCCAAACGAGAAACGTCAGCCCATCGCCGTGACGCTCGGCACGTCATACGACGAGTGGTGCCTCTCGCGCATAGCGGCATATCTCGGCAAGACTTCTGACAGCAGGTATTATGAGAACCGTTCGCTAAACTACCGCAACGTTTTCAACCCCGAGACGCGTTTCTTCCACCCCAAGGACTCTGCGGGCGAGTTCATCAAGCCCTTCGACTATATCTTCGACGGCGGTATGGGCGCACGCGACTTCTACGGCGAGAACAACGGATGGATTTACCGTTGGGATGTGCAGCACAACATTGCTGACCTAATACGTCTGCACGGCGGCGCAGAGCAGTTCAACGCCGACCTCGACGAGATGTTCAACACGCCGCTGGGCCGCAGCAAGTTCGACTTCTACGCCAAGCTGCCCGATCACACCGGCAACGTGGGCCAGTTCTCAATGGCTAACGAGCCGTCGCTCCATATACCTTATTTATATAACTACTCCGGCCGGCCGTGGATGACGCAGAAGCGCATCCGCACGCTGTTGAAAGAGTGGTTCCGCAACGACCTCATGGGCGTGCCGGGCGACGAGGACGGCGGCGGTATGTCGGCCTTCGTGGTGTTCTCCATGATAGGCATCTATCCCGTGACTCCTGGTCTGCCCGTATATAACATCGGTAGCCCGATGTTCCCCTCGGCAAAGATACACCTCAGTAACGGCAAGACGTTCGAGATAGTGGCTCAGGGCGCATCAGACGTGAACAAGTACATACAGAGCGCTGCGCTTAACGGCAAGCAGTGGGACAAACCGTGGCTCACACACGACGATCTCGTGAAGGGCGGCAGGCTCGTGCTCGTCATGGGCGACAAGGCCAACCGCAAGTGGGGGGCGCGTCCCGAGGATGCGCCGCCGTCAGGGGTAAAGTGAGTTCAGGCTTGTATCTGCAATTTATAGAATAAACTTTTTTGCGAAGATTTTCTCTGAAAGAGGAGACCTCTTTCAGAATAATCTTCGCGATTTTTATGTGAATGTTGTCACTGTAATAAGATGGATTATGGTGGCTTCTGCCCATGATGGTAGAATGGTGCAGCCTCTTATGCCGTAAACGAATCATTAGTTATCGCCAAAGTAGGTAAGGATTCTATGAAGATGGCGGTGAAATAATAATAAAACAATTATTGGTCTTATGGGATTTGGAGTGATGGCATACCCAATCGTAGCGCTTTGCAGGGGCCGCCCCTGCAAAGCGACAAATGGCATCGATTTTATAGGATAAAATATGTTACAAATGGTCGTCTGAAAATCGATTCTTTTCAACCAAGCAGTCTCTTGGTTGTAAATGACGCGATTATGGGTTGTTTTTGCAAATGATTGATTATTAGCAGGTTATGTCTTTAGCGGTTTTTTGGCATTGCAAATTTGCTAAAATGGCGTTGCCGTTACGGTGCAATCGCGACGCGATTACGGTGTAACGGCGACGCGATTACGGTACAATCGCGATGCGATTACGGTGTAACGGCGACGCGATTGTACCGTAACGGCAAACAAAAATGGCCAAAAACCCGCCGCCGGCGTTGTCAAGAGGCAGAAGGCTAATCTATTTCCGCTCTATTTGCACCTGTTTCCAAGTGTTAAATTCTAGCAATAATATTTTACAATTCAACGTTTACGTCATAGTGCGTGTCATGGATTAATATTCCGTAAGAGCCTTATCTTATGTGCTTATCTTTCGACAAAATAGGCATTTAATAGATAAAAACCAAATATTTCTTTTAATTTGTCGCAAATTATTAATAACTTTGAACCATTAAAGCTTACCATCATGAACCAGCTTCGCATTTTTCTCGTCATCCTCGCGTCATGCTTTCTTCTTCCCGCAGACGCAAAAGGCGGCAATGCCAAGGATGTCGCGGCAGTCAACGACAGTCTGCTGCGCGTACTTGACAAGGCTGTCGCCAACAGCAAGGCCCTCAGGGAACGGCACGAGGAGCGCATCAACGCCCTGCGCACCACCTATGGCAACACCTCGTCGTGGAGCGTGCGCTACGACATCGCCCAGCAGCTCTACCAGCTGACCCGCACCTACAAGACCGACCTGGCCCTCCACTATCTGCACCTCAGCCTCAACGCCGCCGAGCGCCTAAGAGACATTGACAAGGCAGACAAGTGCAAATGCCAGCTCATGGAGCAATACGTCAAGACGGGGTTCTTCGGGGAGGCCGTGCTCACCATGAATGAGATTGACCCCAGCACCCTCAACGCCAACAACCGCATGGCCTATTACGACTGTACCTCGTACATGTACAACCTGCTTGCCTACTACACCAAGGACAAGACAGACCAGAACCGGTTCCAGCGCCTCGAAAAGACCATGAAGGACAGCCTGCTCAGTATCACCCCCAAAAATTCCATAATTTGGCTAAGCTACATGCAAGAGGTGTATTCGAAAGCCGGCAAGTACCGGGAAGCGCTGCGCGCCCTGGACAAGTGGGCCGGCCAGACCAGACCCGGCAAGCATGACTATGCCATCGTGGAATATTACCGCTACCAGACATACGACGCGATGGGCCTTAAGGACGAGGCCCTGCACCACCTGCTGCTGTCCACCATCAACGACGTGACCACCATCACCTACGACGAGGCTGCCATCTTCTATCTCTGCCGTATCCTGCGCGACCGCGGCGACATGAACCGGGCCAGGAACTACGTGAAATACGCCTACGAGGCCTCGACCATCTTCGGAGGGAAGATGAAAGACTGGGCAACCATGGACATTGAGAGCGTCAACTCCAAATTTCAGAACACGCTGCAGGGACACAACCGCATGATGCTCATCATCTCCATCCTGCTCTCGCTGATGCTTGTCGTGGTCATTCTGCTGGCAATAGTCCTGCTGAAACAGCACCGCAAGCTGCGCGACTACGCGCGCAGGCAGAAAGAGGGCAACAAGGCGCTCACAGAGGCCAACCGCCAGCTCCAGCTGTCGATAGAGGCCAACAAGGAGACCAACCGGCACCTCTATGAGGCCAACGTGGTCAAAGAGAACTGCATCGCCACATTCTTCGCCCTGTGCACGCACTACATAGAAAGCGTTAACCACCTACGCAACAATATCAGCAAGCTGCTGCGCGCCCGGAAGTTTGATGAGCTGTCAGACATGGCGCGCTCGTCGTCGGAGGAAGAGACTGCCCTGCAGGAGCTCTACGGGCAGTTCGACCACATGTTTCTTGCCATCTATCCCACTTTCGTCCAGGAGCTCAACGAGCTCCTGACGCCGGAACACCGCATAGCCGAGCCCCGGAAGAACACCCTGACCACACCCCTGCGCATCTTCGCCCTCATACGCTTAGGCATTGACGACAGTGGAAAAATCTCGCAGCTGCTCAACTTAGCCAACAGCACTTACAACTACCGCACTCGTTTCAGGAACCACGCGGCCGGCGACCGCTCCACCTTTGAGGAGCAGGTGCGCAACATCGGCAACCACCAGCCTTAGGGCCGCGCGTCAGCCTTGATGTCGCCCACGGCCACCTGATACTCATGCCATAGCGTGTCAACAGTGTGCCCCGGTCCAAGGGCGTAGGCCACGGCGCCATTCCACGACCAGGGGACGACCTCAAGACAGGACTTGTTCATCTTACGGATGAAATTTTTGTCCTTGTTGCGGCGCACCCAGTCGAAGAAGTAGCCTATATACCGATAGCCGTCGTGATAGCTGCCTCCCTTGGGGCGGTCCTGCTCACCATGGAACCCGCCGGCCGACACCCGCACGGCGTCGGCCATGCCCTCTATCAGTTCCCAGACCGCCTTGTTTGGACCGCCATAGGGGCCGATACCCTGCGGCTCAAGCTGGAAGGCATGGGTCAGCTCATGCAGCAGTACGCCGCGGGTCTCAAAGTCCACCCTGGCCGTGTCACCCTTGCCGAACGACTTGGCCACCCAGTCGGAACTGTAGAATATATTGACAAAGCCGTTACCCCCGTCTTTGGCGGATATGCCCTTGTCCCTGCGCAGGACATAGTCCAGCACCTTGCACTCCGGGATGCTGTCATGGGGCGAGAAATAAAGGGTGCGGAGCACCTCACGGGCCACGCTGCGGATATAGGTGTCAGGGTCTGGAATGATGGCGTGATAAATCTTCGACCCCTCACTCTCCGGGTTCTTGTCGATGAAGTTGATAGTCAGCAGGTGCTTGTCCCACTGCCTGTCTTTCTTCATCAGCCTCACCTGCGTCGAGCTGCCCGGCTGGTCTCCTGACCTATAGCCCAGGGCCATTGCGCTGCCGGAACCTATCCAGAGCAGCGCAACTGTAAGCAGAATAAAAGTTCTTTCTCTGTTCATACTCTAAGATTATCTTTTTAAGATTATCTTTTCCTGGTCATTCTTACTTTGCGCCCATAGTGAATTCGAGCGTACCTCCGTTCATGATATCACTGTGGAGAATGTAGTCTTTCTTGTAGGTCTGAAGGCAATGTGATCTCCACGCGGCGGAACTGCGGTGAGCCAAACTCATAGACGCCATTGGCCGGATCAACGGGATAAAATCCCATGCTTGAAAGAATGTACCAGCTCGACATCTGTCCGCAGTCCTCGTTGCCCGAGTATCCGTCGATGCGGTTCTTGTACTGTTCCGTCATCACCTTGTTCACGTAATACTGCGTCTTCCGGGGCTGGCCGGCATAGTTGTAGAGGTAAGCGCAGTGGTGGCTGGGCTCGTTGCCATGCGCATACTGGCCGATGAAGCCACTGGCATTGCCATTTTTCTCGGCCTCACCGCCCGTGAGCGTGAAGAACTTGTCGAGCTCTGCCACAAACTTCTTGTTGCCCCCCATGAGCCTGATGAGATCGGGCACATCCTGCGGCACGTAGAAACGATACTGCCAAGCATTAGCCTCGGTATAAGGATTGCCGCCGTTGCCGCCATACTGCAAAGGATTGAAAGGCTCAACCCATTTGCCGTCACTGTTCTTTGCACGGAAGAAGCCCGTGGAGGAGTCAAAGAGGTTGCGGTAATTGCGGGAGCGTCTCTCAAAGAACTCATAGTCACTGGTCTTGCCAAGCGCCTTGGCCAGACGGGCCACGCAGGCGTCATTATAGGATTCCTCCAAGGTGATGGACACCGACTGCGTCTGCAAGTTCTCGGGATAATACCCATATTTCTCATAGATTCTCCAAGGCGAGTTGAGATGCTCGCGGAGCGAGGTGCCCCTCACGGCCTCGAAGACACGCCCGGCATCGACGCCGGGGATATGCTTCAAGGCTGCGTCCACGAGCACAGGGATAGCGTGATTGCCAATCATGCAGTAGTTGTCGGTGCCCCAGAGCTGCCATATAGGCAGATAGCCATAGGTATCGTACTGACGTAGCATGCTCTTCACGAAGTCGGCCACACGGTCCTGCTTCAGCAAGGTGTACATGGGATGGCAGGCACGGAAGGTGTCCCAAAGAGAGAATGTGCTGTAATGGGTCTCTCCGGCGGGCAGCTTACCGGTGGTATAGTCAGCATACATGAACTCGCCGTTGCAATCCGAAATGGTATTGGGCTGGATATAAGCATGATAGAGACCGGTATAGAAGATTGCCTTCTGGTCTTCGGTACCATCTACGCGCACGTTGGCAAGCTCTTTCTCCCATGCCGCAACGGCCTGCCTGTGGACGGCATCGAAATCCCATCCGGGATTCTCGCCCATATTCTCCTTGGCATTGGCGACACTGACCGGCGATAACGCGACCTTTACGATGAGCGGCTCACTGCTCGGCGCAAAGCTCAGATAGGCCTTTACGTTGCGTCCGTTGGCCCAATCGCCGTCGGTGAACGTCCTGTTGTAGGCACGGAACACCTTTGCCGTTACAGGACGGTTGAACTTGGCATAGAAGCACACCTTGCGGTAGCGCTGCCAGCCATCGAGCATGCGGTAGCCCTCAAGGGTGTAAGGGTCAACAAGCCTCACCTGGGCATCGAAGATTTCCCTAATGCTGTTGCCACCGTGCTGAAGGTCGAAGACGAGATTGCAGGCCTTTCCCTGGGGGAAGGTATAGCGGTGCATGCCCGTGCGCGTCGTGGCCGTCATCTCACAGTTCACGCCACTCTCATCGAGCCTCACCTGATAGTAGCCGGCCGAGGCCTTTTCGTTGTCGTGGCTGAAAGTTGAGCTGTAGTCGTTGGTACATGCCAGGCTCTGCAAGTCGCGCGAGGTCGGCATCACGAGGAAGTCGAGCAGGTCAACGCAACCCGTACCGCTAAGGTGGGTGTGGCTGAAGCCATAGATGCGCTTTTGGCTGTAGTCGTAGCCCGAGGGGTCGTAGCCCGAGGGTTTGTCTTTCACGTCAGGACTGAGCTGCACCATGCCAAAAGGCACCGTAGCACCAGGGAATGTATTTCCCATAAGACTGTTGGCATCTACTGCCCCCGTTCCAATGAAAGGGTTGATGTACTTCACCACTCCCCCGTCGCTCTGGGCCAAGGCCACCGAGGCAGAAAGGAACACTGCGCATAGCGCGAGATTTCTCATTAATCGCATGATTGTCGTTTTATAAGTTTTTTAATTATTTTCCACAAATCACCTTACGCCCGCTGATGATATAGATGCCGCGCGGCAGCTCATCGAGCTGAGCCTTGCCTTTCACCACGGCAACACGCCTGCCGTCAATGGAATAGACCGCGACGGGGCCTGTACCTTCTGATGCGTTTCCGACAATGTCTGTGATACCGGAGGCAGTGCCGTCGTTCTTGTTGACAGGCAGTGCCGTAACGAGCGCGGCACGGTCGTTGTTGGCTACGAACCAGGCTGAGAACGGCGAGGCCGTCATCGGGGCAGCATGCACGAAGGAAGTACCGTCGGCCGACAGCGCGTATGCGTCGGTGAGCGTATCGCCGGCCATTGTTCCCACAAACTTGAAGTCCTTGCTATAGGTTGAGATATATTCCGGCTGTTCCAGCTGGACATCAGTTCCACCGAATGTTATTGTCTGTCCCGCCATGTCAAAAGTGCCGTTTGCCCAGGCACCTTTCCATTCCACGACATAAGGATGGAATGGCTTCAGCTCTGCGGCCGGCGTGAAATAGAGCTCCTGTCCGGCAGCCGACGTGAAATCCAAGATGCGGAAGTTCTTGCCCGTCTCACTGTCGTTGTGGAACCAGTCAGCAGCCTGCCCCCGTCCGTCGCTGATGGTGGTCGGGGCAAACGGCAACACGAGGGTGCCCCATGCCTCGCTCCTGCCGGTGGCAGGGACGGTGTAGCTGAAGACAGCCGTCTTGGCCGTAATGGGACTGGGGACGAAGACCGCAGCCGTGTCGGTGAACGTAATCTCGTCGGCCTGTGTGCCATAGACAATGTTCTTTGCCTTCTTTTTCAACACTTTAAGTATGCGTGATCCAACCGTGGCGTTCTCGTCGAAGTAGATGATGATGTTGGGACGAGGGGACATTGGTCTCACCGGGTACATAGACGGCGGCCACGTCAGCGCCAAACTTTGGCTTGCTGGTGGTTGACACGCTGTACCTTGAGCCGTCGGCTGTCCAGTAATCTATGCCTCGGACAATACGCACGGTCGCAGAATTGTTGGAAGCGTCAACGCCGGTGGCCTGCGCATGGAAACAGTATTGCTCATTATAGTCCAGGTTGTTTACGGTATAATACAGTATTGTGTCACCGCCAGCCTCAAGACTGATGAAGCGGTTCTCTCCGCCACTGAAATAATACATGTTGCCCACGAGGTGCCATGGGGTGAGCTTGATGTTGTTTTTGAACGGGGCGTCACCGGTGTTGTGTACCGAAACTGCCACACGGGCCTGATTGCCGTAAATCTGCGAGTTGCTGACCGGGTTGAGTATCCTGCTGCTCACTGTGAGCGTGGTGGCGCGTACGGTATTTATCGCTGTGGTCTGGCTATAGAACGCATCGGCAACCGACTTGCTCGTGGAAAGCGCGAGGCGGACATCTCCAAACACCGTGGGGGTGTATTTGAAATACAGGTCCATGGTGCTGTTGCCCGGCACCTGCACGCAGTTGCCCGACTTCCACTGGCTGCCTTCCAGCAGGAACATGTTGCCGTAAAACTCACGGCCGCCCCTGTTGGTCACCCTTGCGTGTACCCGCTGCTCAGTGCCCTTGCAGCCATCACCCTCCAGTATGATGGTGTCTCCGCACAAATCGTAGGGACTTGGGATGGCGGTCAGTGTCAGCACGGTGTCGTTCTCGACTACCATCCTTACATAGACCTCTCCGAAGCCCTCATCGTCAGTCCACGCCCCGGAGCCGTCGGCAGAATGCAGACGGCTGCGGCCACGGATGTAATAAGTGCCATTGGCAATGTTGTTGTCCAACTGCACTTGTGCGAAGTTGTTGAGAGAGCGGTTGCCGGGTCTGAGCGTAAGGTTGTTGGTGCCGCACAGGCGGTCAGCGACCAGCTCGCCGCGCTCGTTGTAAAGAGAGAACTTATGGTCATAGGCATGGGTGTATTGGCTGGGCGTAGCCAGGTCAAAACGGAACACCGGCGTAAAGGGCACCGACTTGTCCTTACGCGTGAAGCGCGTCTTGCTCGGCGTGGTGACGGCTATGAGCGACAGCCGCACGTTGTCCTCGTCTGCCGTCTGTCCGGCATCAGGCTCCACGCCCACGACGATGGTCTGGCTCATGGAATAGCCATCGGAGCTG
>ONBC01000030.1 GCA_900315955.1 uncultured Prevotella sp. | reverse complement strand
TTCGTTAAACTCCAACTGATCAAACTGTCGGAAGACGAAGTTGAAGTCGTTGTCGGTATTATTATATAATGTGGTGGTGTAGGAGGCGTTGTAAACGGGCCGGTTGGCTTGAATGAGCGCCTTGCACGTGAACATGCCGCTGGCCGCATCGTATTTGGTCACCGTGATATTGAAATTGCACGCGATGCGCTCGTTCTTGGCAAACTGCAGGCTCGTCCACTGTCGGTCATTGACAAACTGGGTGAGGGTCTGCTGCAGATTGTCGAACACGGAGGCATCCGTACCACTAATCTGATTGTGGTTGATGATGATCTTGGCATTGAGTTCCTGACCATGCACTGCCAAAACCGTTATCACGGCGACTAAAAACGATAGGAGTCTACGCATTCATACTCATTTTAGCCTCACGAAGCTTGATGCGTGTGAGCACCTGCTTAGTGTTCAGCGTGAAGTCGGCATTTGTCATCCAGTTATAGTAACCCGGATCGCGGTGGAGCACTTCGACGACGGGTGTGCCTTTGTATTTGCCGAAATTGAATACTTCCTGCCGCATGGGCTTTCCGTCCTTGTTCGTCAATGTCTTGCCGTCCTTGTCCTTCATGTCCTGCCATACGATGCGTCCGGCGAAGTCGACGTTATCGTTCATGAGCGACTCCTCGGCGAGCACGTTCATGTCGTTGGGCAGGGCCTGTGAGGGCTCCTCGACAGTCTCTGGATTATACTTGTCGAGCTCACCCATGAGCACGCGGTAGGTAGCTTCTGCATCCTGGTCAGCGCGGTGTGCTCGGAAATCGTCCTCCATCTTATGTCCCGTATAGAACCGGTATGCGGCGGCGAGGTTACGCGGTTCGCGCTTGTGATAGATGTTCTGCGCGTCGATCAGGCGGCATTTCGAGAAGTCGAAGTCGACACCCGCACGGAGAAACTCCTCTGCGAGCATAGGTACATCGAAGCGGTCGCTGTTGAATCCGGCGAAGTCGCAGCCCGTGAACGAGTCGGCGAGCTGCTTGGCGAGTTGTTTGAAAGTCGGTGCGTCTTTCACCATCTCATCGGTGATACCCGTGAGCTGCTGCACGAAGGCGGGGATAGGCTTGCCGGGGTTGACGAAGATGCTCTTGCGCTCTTCCTCGCCATCCTTGTCGGTGGGGCGCACCTTGACATACGAAATCTGAATGATTCGGTCGTTGACCAGATCGAGCCCCGTAGTCTCCAAATCGAAGACTACGAGGGGTTTAGTTAAATTAAGTCGCATGATCTGTTTATCCTTTACTCACTCAAAAGCAGCGGCATGATCAACATCAGAATATCCTCGTTCTCAGGTTGCTCTGTAGGCAGGATAATTCCTGCACGGCTCGGATCGCCTAACAGCATCTTGATGTCGTCGGTCGTGATGCTGTTGAGAATTTCAGAGAAGAAGTCGCCGCGGAACCCGATCTGCAGGGGTGTGCCGCTGTAGGAGCATACGATGTCCTCTTTAGCGCTTGTGGCGAAGTCGAGATCCTCAGAGGTCAGTTCCAGACTGCCGCTGTCGAGACGGAAGCGGATGAGCTGAGAACTCATGCTTGCGAACGGCAGTACACGGCGTATGGCACCGAGCAAGGCCTTTCGGTCGATGATGAGCTCGTTGGTGTTGTCTGTTGGGATCGCTGAGTTGTAGTTGGGGAACGCCCCTTCGATGAGCGTGCTTGAAAGGGTGCCGTTGGGGAAGTAGAACTCCGCTGAGCCGGTGCTGAACTTGATCGTTACGTCGTCCTCGCTTTTGTCGAGCACGGTGCGCAGAAGCATGGCGGGCTTTTTGGGAAGGATGAACGAAGCATGCTCCTCGCTCTTGATGGCCGTGTAGCGGCAACGCACGAGCTTATGACCGTCGGATGCCACGAAAGCCAGGCAATCGGGGAGAAGGTCGAAATAGATACCGTTCATCACGGGGCGAATCTCGTTGTTGTCCGTAGCAAAGATCGTGCGTGCAATATTGTCGCAAAGCACTTTGGCACTGATGGTGATCGTCTTGGCATCGTCGGCAATAGGTGCTTTCTGAGGATATTCCTCCGCGTTTTGAGCCGAGAAGTTGTAACGGCCATTCTGATATTCGATGGCAACCTCATACGTCTCGGGGTTGACTTCGAAGGTCAGGGGCTGCTCGGGGAGCTCCTTGACAGCGTCGAGGATTGTACGGTTAGGAATGGCGAACTCGCCGTCGGTGTCGCTCTCGTCGAGCGGAAGCTCCATCGTCATGCGGTTCTCGCTGTCGGAGGCGGTAATCGTGACCTTGCCGTCGTGTACCCGGAAGAGGAAACTCTCAAGGATGGCAAGCGAGTTCTTACTGTTGATGACCTTCGCAAGGGTCTGCAAACGGCTGCTCAAGGCCGTGCTGGAAAGTGTGAATCTCATCGTATCTTTAGTTTTATATTGTGTCGGATCAAATACTCTTTAAAAATATAATGTAATATTGTCGTACAAAGATACGAATTATTCCACTAAACGGTAGCGTTGAGAAGATAATTTTTCGTTTTTTCTATTTTTAATTGCTCAAAAGCTTTGCTGTGACTGATTTTTTCCTTAATTTCGCATAATATTAATCATCTAACGAAATTGTTCATTCATAAATAAAACAATACTATGGCTTTACAAGGAATAGAAGTGGAAGGAGTGATTATTAAGGAATATCCCGCCAAAGAGGGAGTCTCTCAGCGCACGGGTAATGCGTGGAAGTCGCAGGAGTTTGTCATTCAGACCAAGGATCAGTATCCTCGCACCTGCCTTTTCCGTATCTTCGGTGCTGACCGTTTGCAGCAGATGAACATTCATCAGGGCGACACGGTGCATGTATGGCTTGACATCAATGCCCGTCCTTGGCAGGATCGCTATTTCAATGATATCAACTGCTATCAGTGCGATCACATCGATCCTAATGCCGTGAACACAGGCGCTCAGCCTGCTCAGGTCACAACTCAGCTCGGTGGAGCTCCCGTAACTCCCGCATCCGGCGCAGGTTCTGCACTTGGTGCAGCACCAAGCGCAGTTTCCGGGCAGCCCCAAGGATCACAAGATCCGCTTGGGGGCGACGGTGGTTCCGATAGTTCTGACGACCTGCCGTTCTAAGGTCGTCTTTTCACGTCTGCGTAACGATCGTGACACGTCTGTGTAACGATCGTGACACGTCTGTGAAAGGATCGTGACACGTCTCTGTGACAGGATCGTGACACATCTGTGACAGGATCGTGACACGTATGTGAAAGGATCAATCGACCCCGTGGTGGTTGCGATTGCGTGACGGTCGTCACGCGATCGCAAAACGGTTTAAGAGAGTTTTAATCTCGCTATTGTTTCTGTTTTATGTGGTTGTTTTTGGCCTTCATGTCAGCAGCGCTCTTAGGCTTTTACGATTCGTTCAAGAAGAAAGCGCTTCAGGGTAACACTGTTATTCCGGTATTGTTTCTTAATACGGTTTTTTGCTCGCTCATCTTTTTGCCTTTGATTATCCTTTCAGCTACGGGGACACTTCCTGCAGGCTCCACTTTTCATGTGGGCTCGGGTGGCTGGGAGATGCACCGCTATATCATTTTGAAGAGCCTGATCGTGCTCTCTTCGTGGTTGGCGAGTTATATCGGTATGAAGCATTTGCCGCTGACGATCGTAGGTCCTATCAACGCCACGCGCCCTGTGATGGTGCTCGTTGGTGCTCTGTTGGTCTTTGGCGAGCGCCTTAATGCCTGGCAGTGGGCAGGTGTGGCGGTAGCCGCCATATCTTTTTTCATGCTCAGCCATTCGGGGAAACGTGAGGGCATCAACTTCAGTCATAACAAATGGATCGGCTGCATTGTCCTTGCGGCTGTCTTAGGGGCTGTCAGCGGCCTTTATGATAAATATCTCATGGCATCGCCGGCTGATGGGGGAGTGGGCCTCGACCGAATGGCCGTTCAGTCGTGGTACAATGTCTATCAGGCTTTTCTGATGTTGGCTATGCTTCTCATCATTTGGTTCCCACGGCGCAGGAAAGATTTGTTTCACTGGAGTTGGGCCATCCTTGGTATCAGTGTTTTCCTTTCTGCTGCCGACTTCCTTTACTTCTACGCGCTGAGTCTTCCCGGTGCGATGATCTCTATCGTGTCGATGATCCGGCGAAGCAGCGTGATAGTCAGCTTCCTCTTCGGCGCTGCTTTCTTCCATGAAAAAAATCTGCGTGCCAAGGCCTTCGACTTAATTCTGGTACTCTTGTCAATGGTTTTATTATTTATCGGAAGTAAATAACAATTTTCTTTTGATATTAGAAACAAAACGATTAACTTTGCATCAAAACAGACGTTGGACGCGTCAAAACGCTTATACATTTTATATATATGGCACAAAATATTTTCAGAGGATTGGGCATCGCCCTCATTACACCTTTCACGCAGGAAGGCGAGGTTGACTACAAAGCGCTCGCAAGGCTGGTAGATTACCAGATCAACAATAATGCTGATTTCTTGTGTATTCTCGCTACTACAGCTGAGGCTCCGTGTCTTACGCGTGAGGAGAAAGACAAGATTACGGAGGTGATCAAGGAGGTCAACAAAGGACGTGTGCCATTGCTCAAATATTGTGGTGGCAACAACACACGTGCCGTGATCGAGGAAATGAAGTCGACCAACTGGGATGGTATCGACGGCATTCTGAGTATCTGCCCGTTCTACAACAAGCCTTCGCAAGAGGGTCTCTATCAGCATTTCAAGGCCATCGCCGAGGAGGCTCCGCTGCCTGTCGTGATGTATAATGTGCCGGGACGTACGGGTGTCAACATGAAAGCCACGACGACGGTACGTCTTGCTACCGACTTCCCCAATATCGTGGGTATCAAGGAAGCATCGGGCAGTCTGGAACAGATCGATGAGATTCTGAAGAACAAACCGCGCAACTTTGAGGTGATCAGTGGCGATGACGCGCTTACGTTCTCGATGATTGCCAGTGGAGCGGTAGGTGTCATCTCCGTTATCGGCAACGCGCTGCCGAAGGAGTTCTCACGTATGATCCGTCTGGAGTTTAATGGTGAGTATGAGGCCGCCCGTAAGATTCATCATATGTTCACAGAACTCTACAAGCTGCTGTTTGTTGACGGCAACCCTGCTGGCGTGAAGGCGTTGCTTAACGATATGGGCTTCATTGAGAACGTGCTGCGCCTGCCGCTCGTTCCTACAAAGATTGAGACGAAGCAGAAAATGGCAGATATCTTAAAAGAATTGAGGTTCTAAAAAATGATTTCTTTTACAATAGCCCTTGTGGCTTTAATTTTAGGCTACATACTCTACGGCAAGTTCGTGGAGCATGTTTTTCACCCCGATGACCGTCCTACTCCTGCTGTGGCGAATGCTGATGGAGTGGATTATATTGTCTTGCCGACGTGGAAAGTGTTTATGATACAGTTTCTTAATATCGCCGGCACGGGACCGATCTTCGGTGCTATCATGGGAGCGTGGTATGGCCCGGTGGCTTATCTGTGGATTATCTTCGGCTGTATCTTCGCCGGCGCTGTTCACGATTATTTCTCAGGCATGCTCTCTGTGCGCCACAATGGTGCCAATCTGCCGGAACTCGTCGGTACATACCTTGGCAACCGTACGAAGGCGGTGATGCTTGTCTTCTCCGTCTTCCTGCTGATGATGGTGGGTGTCGTGTTTGTCTACAGTCCTGCTTTGGTGCTGAAGGATTTTGGATGGTCAACCATCGGATGGGTGTGCGCGATCTTCGCTTATTACGTATTGGCTACGCTCCTTCCTATAGATAAGATCATTGGAAAGATCTATCCTATCTTTGCTTTCGCCATGCTCTTCATGGCTGTGGCATTGATGGCCTGTCTCTATGTTAAGCAGCCTGCACTGCCGGAACTCTGGAGTAATCTCGATGCAAGCAACCTCAACAAACCGCAGTCACTGCTCGGCACTGATTCGTATATGGCCAAGAACCCGCTCTTCCCCTGCCTGTTCCTGACAATCGCCTGTGGAGCCATCAGTGGCTTCCATGGCACGCAGAGCCCGTTGATGGCGCGTTGCTTAGGCAGTGAGAAGCTTGGTCGCCCCGTGTTCTATGGTGCCATGATCACCGAGGGTATCGTGGCTCTGATCTGGGCTACGGTCTCCATCTATTTCTTCTATTATGGTGGCTGGCGTCAGGTAGTGGACGCGAACGGCATCAATGCGTTTTTGGCTCAGACTGACGGCGGCAAGAACCTTATCCAGTATTTTACCGCACCCAATGTCGTGGAGAAAGTATGCACAGGTTGGCTTGGATTCTTCGGTGGCGTATTGGCTATCTTCGGTGTGGTGGCGGCTCCTATTACGAGCGGTGATACCGCTTTCCGTTCGGCTCGCCTGATCATTGCCGATGCCTTGCACCTCAGTCAGAAAGGCGTACAAAAGCGTTTGTTGGTAGCCATCCCGATGTTTGCTGCTGCTATCGCACTGCTTGTATGGCAGATGGAGAACCCCGATGGATTCAACACGATCTGGCAGTGGTTCGGATGGTCTAACCAGACGCTCGCCGTCTTCACGTTGTGGACCATCACGGTTTATCTTGTTCAGCAAAAGAAGCCCTTCATTATCACGTTGGTTCCTGCGCTCTTCATGACGGTGGTGTGCGCTACGTTCCTCCTCGTCTCACCGATGGCGCTGGGATTGAATACTACCGTGAGCTATGGCGGATCAGTTGTTTCACTGATTATCGCATGTGTCTGGTTCCTGTGGTGGTATCGCAGGGCATACAAATAATTTCAATTCATTTTTCATTAAGTAGCTATGAAGAAAAAGATTTTAACTTTGGCAATCGCCCTCCTTGCTACACTGACGGCAAGTGCACAGTTTGAAGAGGGTAAGAATTATATAGGAGCCTCTCTTTCGGGGCTTAATCTCAGTTATAACGGTTCGCAGGAGACTCAGTTTGGAGTGAATGCTATGGCGGGCCGCTTCCTCGCTGACAACCTGCTTGTTTATGGGCAGGCGGGCTTCGATCATCCGGGCAAGGAACTGGACAACTCGTTTAACGCTGGTGTCGGGGGCCGTTATTACATCACGCAGAACGGCATCTTCTTAGGGGCAAACGTGAAATATGTGCATGCCAACAGCAGCTACAACGATTTCATGCCGGGAATAGAAGTGGGTTATGCTTTCTTCCTCAGCCGTACGATAACGATTGAGCCGGCTGTCTATTATCAGCAGAGTTTCAAGAAGCACTCCGATTATTCCACGATCGGCCTTCGTATTGGCTTTGGTATCTATTTGGGCAACGACTGATGGAGCAGTACCCTTCTGTGCTGCTGAGCCGTGCTACGGATGAATTAGGAAAACTGCCAGGGGTAGGGCCTAAGACGGCTCTGCGTCTGGCTCTTCATTTGCTCCGGCAACCCGTGGCATCTGTAGATTCGTTTGCTGACGCTATCGTCAAGATGCGGCACGACATCAAGCATTGCAAGATATGCCATAATATCAGCGATACGGACATCTGTCCTATTTGTGCCGATGAGCGCCGTGACCGCACGACGATCTGTGTCGTGGAGAATGTGCAGGATGTGATGGCTATTGAGAATACGCAGGCTTACCATGGACTGTATCATGTCTTGGGAGGCATCATATCACCGATGGATGGTATCGGACCGGGTGACTTGGAGATCGACTCCCTTGTGCAGCGGGTGGCCGCAGGCGGAATCAATGAGGTGATTCTTGCCTTAAGCTCAACAATGGAGGGGGATACGACTAACTTCTATATCTCGCGACAACTTCAGCCCTATCATGTCAAGCAAACGGTCATAGCACGAGGGATCAGTGTGGGCAACGAACTTGAATATACAGATGAGGTGACGTTGGGCCGGTCTATCGTCAACCGCACACCGATAAAAGGCTAAAAAAAATGAATCATAATTTGCGTAGACTGCTTTTACTTGAGTTCTGGATTCCAGTTCTTATTTGTCTCTGCATCATTATATTATACGAAAACGACCTGTTGCTTTCCGGGAATTGGCACGAGAATAAGATGGACGAATATTACGCAGCCATCGTTATGGAGCTTGTCACGATATGCCTGATCCCGCTTTCGCTTCGCTTATTCAAGTTCCACGGCGTGAAGCGCTCTGTTCAATCTTCATGGGAGTCGCTTCGGAAGTGGGGGAGTGTGCGGATGCTGATGCTCACTTTGCCGATGCTTGTCAATTGCTGGCTTTACTATCAGTTTATGAATGTAGCTTTCGGGTATATGGGAATCATCGGACTGCTGAGCCTGTGTTTTATTTACCCTTCTAAGACAAGATGCGATCAGGAGACGGCAGGGACAACCGTGGAGAACGTCGAGGATGATAAGAAATGATACAGCTTTCAATCGTCATAGTAAGTTATAATGTCAAGGATTACCTTTGGCAGTGCCTTACCTCTGTAGAAAAAGCAATAGGGGGTATTAAGGCTGAGGTGATTGTTTTTGACAATCATTCCCATGATGGTACCGTGGAGCATTTAAGGCCTTTGTTCCCAGACGTGAAGTTTATTGAAAGCGATCATAACTTAGGCTTTGCGCGGGGTAACAACCGTGCCATCCGACAAAGTTGCGGTAAGTATATTCTTCTTCTTAATCCTGACACGATAGTTGCGGAAAACACGTTCTTGCGTGCTTTGCGGTTTATGGATGAGCATCCTCAGGCAGGAGGATGCGGCGTGAGAATGATGACTTGCAGCGGGACGGATGCCAAAGAGTCGAGGCGCGGCATGCCTACTCCCATGACCTCTCTCTTTAAGTTCACAGGGCTGTGCTCCCGATTTCCAAGAAATCATCGTTTGGGCCGCTATTATATGGGATGGCTTCCGTGGGATGAGCCTGCGAAGATAGAGACTGTGAGCGGCGCTTTCTTCCTCCTCCGGCGTGAAGCGTTGGAGGCTGTAGGCTTGCTCGACGAAGACTTCTTTATGTATGGTGAGGACATCGACCTGAGCTATCGGTTGTTGAAAGGCGGATGGGAAAACTGGTATCTTCCTCTGTGCATCCTTCACTATAAAGGCGAGTCGACACAGAAGTCGAGTTTTCGGTATGTGCATGTCTTCTACGGAGCCATGCTCATCTTTTGCTACAAACATTATAAAGGATTCTATCGGGCGCTGCTTCCGCTGCTGCGTGTAGCTGTCAACGGTATGACATGGATGGCGTTGTGCTCTGTGGGCTTGAAGAAAGCAAAGCGGAGCATAGGAGTCATCAATAAAAACAATTCCGATGCTTACTATGTTTTTCAGGTACGTCCTGAGCATATCAAACAGTGTCAGCGTCTGACCTCCGAGAAAGGGCTTTGGGCTGAGTTTCATGATGCCAACGCCCAGTCGCTTGGCAACAAGAAAGAATGGAATAAGGAGCAGCGAGTTTATATGGTGTTCGATTCAACAGTTTTCTCCTATTCGGAGATGTTCACGGCTATGCACGATCTTTTTGCCGGTAAAGTGTCGATGGCCGTCTATTATCCTCAGGAGAACATGATCATCACGGATAAGGAAATTATTTACGGAAACGAACAATAGTGATATGGTAGACAAACAATTACCTTCAGTCATTCTCAGGGCCGTTGAGCCGGAGGATCTCGATTACATGTATGTTATCGAGAACGACAGAGATATCTGGAAAGTGGGCAACACGAATATGCCTTACTCTCGTTTTGCCTTACATGAATATATTGCTAATTCTACAGGTGACATCTATACTGACAAGCAGTTGCGTCTTATCATAACAAATCAGGAGCAGGCGTTTATTGGCATCCTGGACCTTTGCAATTTTAATCCTCAGCATCAGCGTGCTGAAGTAGGAATTGTTGTAAGGCATGAGTATCGCGAGCAGGGCTATGGCAAGGCGGCTATGCTTCGGCTGATGAATTATGCTCATGCTGTGCTTCATATTCATCAACTCTTCGCCTTGGTAAGTGTAGACAATGCGTGGTGTATCAGGCTGTTTGAAAGTGTAGGTTTCGTACGTGATGCGGAGCTTAAAGACTGGCTTTTTGACGGCGATAAGTACGATAATGTCTATTTAATGCATTTTTTTTGTAAAAAGATTGGGAAAAATTTGGTGGAGTAAAAATGAAGCCAACAAGGTGCGTTAGTTCAGTTGGTTAGAATGCCTGCCTGTCACGCAGGAGGTCACGAGTCCGAGTCTCGTACGCACCGCTTCTTTTCATTGCTTGCACATCTTTTTGGTGCGTTAGTTCAGTTGGTTAGAATGCCTGCCTGTCACGCAGGAGGTCACGAGTCCGAGTCTCGTACGCACCGCAAAAAGCCATTCATCTTTCGGTGAATGGCTTTTTTGTATGGGTATCGGAAGATCAGAAGTCGCTGAAGTCCGGACTTCTCTTCTGGACTTCCGGACTTCTGAACTTCCGAACTTTAGGCTACAAGGTTATATTCTCTCGAGCACACTTGTGATGAGCCCGTCGATATCTCCTTTATAGTCGGTCTCCATTTTCTTGGCGCGGCGATTGGCGATCACCATGCAGCAAGTCATAGCGTGATGGCCCATGAGCGTAGCCAGCCCGGCGAGGGCGGACGACTCCATCTCAAAGTTGTTGACCCGCATGCCATCGTACTCGAAACTCTCGATCTTCTCGTTAAGGTTAGGATCCATCAGCGGCAGACGCAGACGGCGTCCCTGAGGCCCAAAGAATCCGCCACAGGCGATCGTGATGCCACGTACCATGTCATCGCCAGCGATGCGGTCGATGAGTGCCGGATCAGCCGAAGCCACATAAGGGTTGCCCATCTTCAGGTTCCACCCTACATGCTTTTTGAAGGCGGCTTCAAGCTGCAGGTCGGAGGCTTCGTCGCGCCCTGCATAGAAGTTGAGCAGTCCGTCGAAGCCGATACTCTTCACACTGGCTATATACGTGCCTGTCGGCGTGTTGGGCTGCAGGCCTCCACACGTGCCCACACGCACCAGGGTGAGCGCCCGATGCTCCGCCTTCTCCGTGCGGGTCGTGAAATCAATGTTCGACAAGGCATCGAGCTCGTTCATCACGATGTCGATGTTGTCGCAGCCTATACCCGTGCTGAGCGCCGTGATGCGCTTGCCTTTATATTGTCCGGTGATGGTGTGAAACTCCCGGTTCGTCGTCTCACACTCCTTGCTGTCGAAATGTGAGGCTATCAGGTTGACACGTCCCGGGTCGCCGACAAGGATGACCTTGTCTGCGAGCTGTTCGGGTTTGAGGTGGAGGTGGAATATGGAGCCGTCACTGTTGATGACAAGCTCAGATTCAGGAAAGAAAGTACTCATATTGGTTTGGTTTTATTGGATATTAATGAATTTGCTTGCAGTGTCGGCACCGGGCACGGCCACAGCAAGCGTCATTGTTGTTCTGTCAGCCGGATGTTCTTCTCTGTATCAGCGATGTCGTGCTGATATTGCTCCAGCATTTTCTCAGCCTTCAAAATATCGTTGGCTGTCGACTTGTCGCCTTTGTGATAAGCTTTGCGTTTAGCAATCAATGTCGATTCTAATGAACCTTTCATCTGTTGGAGCTCAACGAGCTGCTTATACAATTCACGGCTTCGGTTGCTCTTGAACTGTGTCGGGGAGGTGATCACAGTGGCATCGTTGATAACAAACGCCATTGCGTTACTGTTCGATACCTTAGTCAGCTTCCTTTTCTTTAGCGCTTCCAGCCGCTCCATGGCGGTCTTCCGGTCCCCAAATCCCCACGTAGCCTTAATGCTTAGCAGACGGGCATAAGGCATGAGTTCCTTGTCGTCGAGGTCGTCACTGTTGAAGTTCTGTCGGGTCTCAGTGGGAACAAAAGTATAGATGCAGACCTTATCCGCCGGCTGACGACGGTCAGTGATAAGCCAACCGAGCGAATCGAGGTCGTCGATGGCTAAGAGATAATCGTTCGCAGTGGAGTTGAAAGGCAGTCCAAGGTTCTGTGGTTTGTACCAGGAAGCCTTGTCCGAATCAAAAGAACTCATGAAGATATCTCTTCCACCCATGCTCTCGCTCCCCTCAGCAGAGAAATAAAGCGTTACTCCATCTGAAGCAAGAAAAGGATAGTTCTGATTCCGATAGAGTTGGTTGTTGAAGTCTGTAATCTGTGATTCCTGTCCCCAACTGCTTCCAAGCTTTGTCTGGGTGTACAACTCCGATTGGACGGAGTCGCCTTTGGCAAAGATCCGCCTCAGACCAAGTTCATTCTCATACGCCCCCATCTGGTTGGGGAAATCTGCGTGCGTATTGGCTGTATGGATGAAGCCTGATTCCTTGCTGATAGGCACATGTTTCAGAAAATCGCTCTTGGGAACGACTACACTGTCGATGAACATTACCTTCGCCGTGGCTGGGAGCATCGATTTAAAGAGTTTCAAGCCTTGCGAAGGAACTTCCTGTGGCTCCTTCGCCTTTACCATTGGCTTTTTGCGCTGGGCGAAGGAGCCGACGGATAGAGAGATGAATAAGAATAGAAACAGATATTTCTTCATTATATATTAAGTGTTTTTGCTTGTCGCTTAGTGGCCCTGCCTTGCTTGTGCTTGCAGTGGCCCCTGCGTTATTTGAGCAGTTGCTTGGCCATGTTGGCTGCCGCACGCCTACCATCGCCCATGGCGAGGATCACCGTAGCCCCGCCACGTACGATGTCGCCCCCGGCATAGAGATTCTTCTTCGACGACTGCATATCGTCGCCTACTACGATGGTGTTCTTGCGCCCGAGCTCCAGTCCGGGGATCGACTTGGGCACGAGTGGGTTGGGGGAGACACCGACAGCCACGATGACCTGATCGCAGTCGATGGTCTGCGTCTCGCCCGTCGGCACGGGACGGCGACGTCCCGAGGCATCGGGCTCCCCGAGCTCCATGACGTCGAGCACCGCCGCACGCACGCGTCCTTGCTCGTCGGCAAGATATTCCTTGGGGTTATGGAGCGTGAGGAAGTGGATGCCTTCCTCTTTGGCATGTTTCACCTCTTCGAGACGCGCCGGCATCTCCTTCTCTGAACGGCGGTAGACAAGCGTCACGTCGGCGCCCAAGCGCCGTGCCGTACGGCAGGAGTCCATAGCCGTGTTGCCGCCACCCACGACGATCACTTTCTTACCTATATTGATAGGCGTGTCGGTCTCGGGATTGGCAGCGTCCATGAGGTTCACACGCGTGAGGTATTCGTTCGACGACATCACGTTGATGAGGTTCTCCCCGGCGATGCCCATGAAGTTGGGCAGGCCAGCGCCCGATCCCACGAAGAAGCCTTTGAACCCTGCCGCTTGCAGTTCTTCAATGGTGATGGTCTTGCCGATGATCGTGTCGGTCTGAAAATGCACGCCTTCCCGGCGCAGGGTGTCGATCTCCGCATCCACGATGCGGTTAGGCAGACGGAACTCGGGGATGCCATATTTCAATACGCCGCCGATCTCATGCAGCGCCTCGAAGACATAGACCTCGAAGCCTTTCTTCACCATGTCTCCGGCGAAGCTCAATCCTGATGGTCCACTGCCCACGACAGCCACCTTGATGCCGTTGCCGGGCGCCAGCTGCGGCAGCTCCCCGTTGCCGTGCTCACGCTCATAGTCGGCAGCGAAGCGTTCGAGATAGCCGATGGCGACAGCGGGCTCATGCATCTTCACGTGGATACACTTGCTCTCACAC
Organism: uncultured Prevotella sp.; assembly: GCA_900315955.1. Taxonomy (GTDB): domain Bacteria; phylum Bacteroidota; class Bacteroidia; order Bacteroidales; family Bacteroidaceae; genus Prevotella. The sequence continues at coordinate 44,858 of ONBC01000030.1, read as the reverse complement.
TGCTTCTCCTGCGGGCAGACACGGCCACAGACAGCGGGCAGCGCCGAGGTCTGACGCAGCACGGCGGCAGCGCCGAGGATATTGCCACGCTCGATATTCTTGATAAAGTCGGGGATCTGGATATGCACGGGACAGCCTTCGACACACGAGGGCTTGGCACAGTCGAGGCAGCGGTGCGCCTCCTGCACGGCCATCTCCTTCGTCAGGCCTTTGTTCACCTCTTCCGTACGCGTCGTAGCCCGGTAGTCGGCATCGAGTTCGGGCATCTGCACGCGTGGGATCGCCATGCGCTCTTTTGGCTTCATCGCCTTACGGAGGTCGGCGCGCCAGGGTGCCGTGCGGTCGGCGAGGACGCCGTCGCCTTCGTTAGCAGTGGTGACAGCGGTTTCATGACCGGAAACGGCTTGGCACGCTGTTTCCGGGGTGGCACCGGCATCGGGTGCTCCTTCGTCGACCCAGTGCTGCATCTCCTCGCGCTCGACACCTTTGAAGGTGTTCATGCGGCTCGTCATCTCGTCCCAGTCGACCTCGTCTCCGTTAAACTCGGGACCGTCGATACAGACGAAGCGGGTCTTGCCACCGATCGTCAGGCGGCAGGCACCGCACATACCCGTGCCGTCGACCATGATGGTGTTGAGCGACACGTCGTTGGGGATGTTATATTTCTTGGCTAACAGCGAAGTGAACTTCATCATCATCGGCGGTCCGATGGCGAGCACCTTATCGACATGCTCGCGCCGGATCACCTCCTCTACGCCTACCGTGACGACCCCTTTCTGTCCGTAGGAGCCATCGTCGGTCATGATGATCACCTCGTCACTGTTGGCTCTTACTTCCTCTTCGAGGATGATAAGATTCTTCGTCCTTCCGGCAAGCACCGACACGACCTTGTTGCCGGCCTTGTGCAGGGCAGTGAGGATAGGGAGGATCGCGGCGATGCCTATGCCGCCTCCCGCACATACCACCGTGCCGTATTTCTCAATCTTCGAAGGCGTGCCGAGCGGTCCCACGATGTCCTGGACATAAGCGCCCTCGGGGAGCTGGCAGAGCTTCGTCGACGACAGACCCACTTCCTGCACCACTAAGGAGAGCGTGCCTCTGACGGGGTCACTTTCCGCGATGGTGTAAGGCACACGCTCTGAATGACTGTCCACACGGACGATGATGAAGTTGCCCGGTTTACAGCTCTTGGCGATGAGCGGTGCTTCTACCTCAAGGTAATAGACCTTTTCTGAGAACTGGGTCTTTTTGAGAATCTTATTCATAATGCTTCTTGGTTTTGTTAGTTCTTTTTATCAGTTATCTTCTGAATATTTCGTTTAAAACAGATTATAAGGATCTTATATTTTTTCTTCCGCAAGCACTTGGTTCTCGAGGTTGCGGATGGTGAGGGTGCCGTTGTCTAATATGCCGAACGTCGGGGCCTTGCCTCCTTTGGGAAAGGTGATGGAACCAGTGTTGCAGATGATTGTGCTATGCCCGTCCTCACGGGGCGTTCTCGACAGTTCCCACAGATGGGTGTGACCGTAGATGACAGCGTCGAAATGTCCCGGGGGCAGCGTCTGCTTGTTATAAATGTGTCCGTGGGTAAGGAGGATCCTGCGTCCTTCGTCCACTAACAGGGAGTAGGTGCCCAGGATCGGGAATTGGAGGAGCATCTGGTCGACCTCCGAGTCGCAGTTGCCCCGCACAGCAACGATCTCGTCCTGCAGCGGGTTCAAGGCATCCGCCACGCCGCGGGCATCAAGCCCCTCGGGCAGTCCGTTGCGGGGTCCGTAGTTGAGAATGTCTCCTAAGAGCAGGAGCATGTCGCAGTGTTCCTGACGGTAGATATCCAATACTTGCCTCAGGCGGGTGAGAGACCCGTGTATGTCGGAAAGAAGTAAATATTTCATGCTCTATTCAATAGGGTGTATATTTTGTCATGCAGGGGGTAGGAGAAATGGCGGACGGCCACAAGGGCCGCACCCTGCAATTCACGGGTCAGGGCTCCTTCAAGTACTCTTTCAATTTTACGTCGTGCGTCTTCTTGATGATGGCACGCACGGCATGGTTACGGATTTGTCTCACGCGCTCGCGTTTCAGTCCCATCTCCTGACCGATCTCTGCCATGGTGCGAGGCTCCACGCCGATGCCGTAGAAGCGCTGGATGACATGGCGGTCACGCTCCTGCAGGTCTTTGAGAATTGTCGTCAGCTCCTTTTCGAGAATGTTCTTCTGCAGCTCCTTCTCAGGGTCGGGAGCATCTTGGTCGGGGATTACCTTTGCCAGACTCAGCTCGTTGCTTCCTCCCACAGGGGCATCGATGGAGAGTGCACGGGAGCGTCTCTTTTCGAGCGTGGGGTTGTTAGCGTCACGGGGCACGCGGTAGATGCCGCCTAACTGCTCGATGGCTTTGCCGATAGCGTCGCGCACGAATGGAGCGGCGTAGGTGGCGAAGTTCTTACCCCGTGAGACATCGAACGATTTGGCGGCGGAGAGCATACCGATATTGCCCTCACTGATGAGGTCGTCCATGTCCAGCCCGCGGTGCTTATACTGCTGGGCAATGCTGATGACGAATCCCTGATTTTCTCGGACAAGCTTATTGATAGTCTTCTGATCGTTTTCCATAGCTTTTAATTTTATTCCAGTCCCGCGTCGAGAAGCATCTCAGCTACCTCCTCGGGTGTGTTGAAGTCCATTCCGTCAAGGAGCTCCTGGTCGGAGAACTCCTCCGCGAGGTCGTGCGCGGCTTTCTCTGTCAGCCGTGCCTTGCCCTCGTCATCTTTGGCGTTGAGCAAGATGTCGAGAATCTTGTTGCGATATTCTTCTACTTCCATCGTCGTCTGATATAGATGTCAATAATTTCTTGTAAAGTTACAAAAGATTATTGACAGAAGAAAGAAAAACAGACGAATTTTATATTTTTTATTCACAAGCATCGTTTCGGTAACTATTCTGCCTAAGCTGAATAGTTGCTTCGAGACAGTTTAACCAAAAATAAAGTAAAAAAGACGGAAAGCAAAATGAATTTATTACCTTTGCAACCGTGACTTAAATAAAGAGGTCTCATCTCAATATTACCACATGCAGACAAATGACCGAAGAACAGTTAATAGCCAATCTACGGAAGGGACGATCAGCCGCTTTGAGTGAAATTTATGACTTATATGCTCAGGAGTTGCTTGTGTTCTGTTATTCGTATACTAAATCCAAGCAAGACGCAGAAGAGGTTGTTCAAGACGCTTTCCTGCGACTTTGGGAGATGCGTTCCTTGATTCGTTCGGACCATTCTCTGAAGTCACTGCTTTTCCGAATAGCTAAGAACCGGGTGATCGATTTATTCAGGAGCAACCTTAAGAGCAAGATCTTTGCCGATTATCTTGTCTTTCAGCAGTCTGGGTTTGACAGAGAATCTGGGGATATGGATTATGATGCCTACCGCGCGTTGGTTGATAAGGTATTAAATAAGTTGCCGCCTTCCCAGCGTGAAATCGTCAGGCTTTCCGACTTTGAGGGATTGGACAATGAACAAATAGCCGAGAGGCTTCATCTTGCTGAGAAGACAGTAAGAAATCAGCTGTCCTCCGGCAATCTGTTGTTTTATAAGCTTTTAAAGAATGCCTTGAAGTTTTTATGCTTTATTTTCTCTTTGTCTTTGGGAAGAATCCTTGATTTTAGCGTCTAATTAATAGAATACGTAACATAAATATTTTCATGAGTCCTTTATTAAAGAAATATATCGACAACACTATTACTCCCCAGGAACTTGAACAGCTGCGGGAGTATGTGTCTACACTTGATGACGAACAGCTCGCTGCTGTCCTTGATGACAATTCCTGCAAGGGCGTAGCCTCTCCGTTTACGGAGAAAGAGGTACAGCAACTGAAGACTTCGCTGTTAGAATCTCTTCCGGAAGAACCATCACGCTGGTCTGTCGTGAAGACGATCGTTGCCTGGGCTGCCGTTCTGTTGGTTCCTGTCCTGCTCTGCTCAACCTTTTATTTTTATCACCATTATGCCAATGTCTCCCATGAGCGTATTGTCGTTTCGACGGGTCCTTTTGAGCGATCAAGCATCAAACTTCCCGATGGCACTCATGTGAAGCTCAATGCCAACACAGAGCTCTCTTATTCTGCCCAGGCATTCACCGGTTCCGACCGCAGTGTCAGTTTTACGGGTGAGGCCTATTTTGAAGTATCGAAGCTCCATGGCGGACATTTTACGGTGAAGGGCGATGGGTATATTGTAGAGGTGAAGGGCACGAAATTTAATGTGTCTGCCGGCAAGTCCGATTCCGAGGTCGTTGTGTCTTTGGATGAAGGGCGTGTGGGCTTCACGTCATCGAAGGGCGGAACAGTGGATATGCTGCCCGGAGACGTGTCCACGCTTGAGCGGTCGTCCGGCATGATCACCGTCCGGCACAATCAATCGACGAACGATTTCTCTGCGTGGAAGCGAAACGAGATCGTGGTGCGTCACAGTTCTTTGTCCCATCTGCTCGACTTGATGAAGCGATCTTATGGCGTTTCTTTCCGGGTAGACAGAAATGTTCGGCCTGCAAGCACGTTCTCGGGTACGATTCCAAGTGACAATCTCAGTGAAGCTCTTGATATTTTAGAGACCGCTTATGGCATCAGAACGCATGTAGACGGTCGTACGGTAAGGCTTTCAAAGTAAATATCTGTTAAACATAGTTCACGCAGAGCCGCAGAGCTTATTGAGCCGCGGAGATGATACGTGTGAGAGGCTGAGACCGCTGAGAGGCCTTCGGCCTTATGAGGAGAGCGCGAGGGTCGTGCGTCGGTGGAGGCAACCTCTCCGAGGCTGGCAGGTTGTGACAAGAATGCCGTCTTTAAAATCCTGGTAGTAAACTCGAGACAAAGGCCTGTCCCAAGCGTTACCTGCATGACCAGAATCAGCCGTCACGCAGCGTGAAACATCGAAACCGACGATTGATATGGAATCGCGGGTCGATTGCATTGCAAACGGCCTGCGATTGCGGTTGAATCGCAAACACCGTGAAACATTTTTCTCCTTCACAAGGGCGGGCATTGCCGTGCGCGGCGGGCGCAATCATAACAAATAACAATAAGGTCGGAACACATGTCTGTTCGCTCCCGACGAGGCAGCCCTGCGCGGGCACAATTTTAACAATTAAGGGTAACAAGTAACAAGTAACAATAAGGTCGTAACATAGCCGGACAAGAGATATAAATAGGATATAAATAATATATAAATAGATTATATACATTATTATTATTATATATATAATAATGTTCGCGAGGTTCAAAAAAAATTTTGGAACCTATTGAACGACCTTATTGTTACTTGTTACTTGTTACCATTGGGGTGGTGTTTTTGAGCGAGCAGACATGTGTTCCGACCTTATTGTTAGTTGTTAGTTGTTAGTTGTTAGTTTTGGTGAGCATAAATATGCCGATACCTTTCGGGAAAGCGTTTTCTTACGGCACGTTCCTCCAATACCTCCGCAGCCCTGGGCCAAACGCGCTCCGCGGCAGACCTACCGTGAGCCGTGGACACTGGCTCCGGGGCTTATTTTGTTAACATATTGCACAAATGAACCGATTTCCGCACGGATTGTTGCAATATTGAACCGATTGCTGCACGGCTGCCGTGCAGCTCTTTTTTTGTATTTAGATATTTTCTACCTTTGCAACTGTCGAAAGACAAGCAATGCAATGACGCATTGCTTAACAACACACACTAAAAACGATGCAGAATATTTTCAAGGTAATCAACTTGGCAGGCCCACACGCTTTCACTGATGATAATTTTTCGCTGGAAAAGTCGGGATGGATCAAGGTGCTTATGTCAACAGAACGCATGTAGACGGTCGTACGGTAAAGCTTTCAAAGTAAATATTTGTTAAACAAAGGAAAGCGTATGGGACACATACACTTTTTTTGCGTCTTGTAATTGATTTTTATAGTCAAAGAAGTTATGAAAGCAGAATGACAGGGCTGATGATACAGTTCTCGTAAACAATTTATAAAAACTAAAAATTAAAAGACATGGTACATTCAAAAGAGAAATCCTTGTGGAAGAACCTTTGGGTGCTGTTCCTGTTCTTGTTCGGCTCTATGTTGGTCGTCAACGCAGAAACAGATGCTAAAGGTAACCGTGTGACTATTCACGTGACGAATGCGTCACTGCTTCAAATCTTCAACCAAATAGAGAAGCAAACAACCTATCACTTCTCTTATCTTGACAGTGAGATCGACAACCGTGCGGACATTTCGATGAGTGTCAACAACGCTTCTGTTCCCTCGGTTCTCAATCGTGCCTTGAAAGGACGGTCCTTGACCTATAGGATCGTCTCTGCTAAATCTATCGTAATCTCCAAGAAGAAAGAATCCTCGTCTGCCCGTAAGTCATCTACAGTCGGCTCCGGCCAGCCGGTTCGCAGTGGCATCGTTGTCCGCGGAACGGTAAAAGATGAGAAAGGCGATCCGGTCATCGGCGCTACCGTGCGTCCGCAAGGCAGCAGAGGTGGAACGGTGACGGATCTCGACGGCCGTTTCGAAGTTGAGGCACCGGACGATGGTGTGCTCGAGTTCTCTTATATTGGCTACAAAACACAACTTGTCAATGTCGGTGGCAAGCGCCAGTTTGCCGTGACGATGGTGGAGAATGTCAACGATCTGAATGAGACCGTCGTCGTGGGATACGGTACGATGAAGAAACGGGACCTGACAGGTTCCATCACTTCTATCAAAGGTGATAAGATGACCGATATCACTGTTCCCCAGCCTTTGATGGCTTTGCAAGGTAAAGCTGCCGGTGTATTGGTGACGCAGAATACCGGTGACCCGAGCGGTAACTTCAAGATCCGTATCAGGGGTAACAACTCTATCAAAGGCAACAATGACCCTTTGATACTTGTAGACGGTGTTCCTGCTTACGCTTCTTCCATTGATCCTTATGATATCGAGTCAGTTGAGATTCTGAAAGATGCCTCAGCAACAGCTATCTATGGATCCCGTGGTGCCAACGGTGTGGTGCTGATTACTTCCAAGAAAGGTAAGAAAGGTAAAACGAGTATTCAGTACGACGGTAGTGTCGGTGTGCAAACGAGAATGGGACATTATGATCTGATGAATTCCCAGGAGTATGCCAGGTTTATCAATATCTGGCAGACAAACGATGTGGGTGACCCTTTCTTTTCCGACGATGAGATCAATGCTATGGGAGAAGGCTACGATTGGCAGGATGCAGCTTTTCATGATGCGATGATAACGCAGCACCATTTGTCTGTGAACGGAGGTAACGATAAGACACAGGCTATGCTTAGCGGGTCTGTTTTTGACCGTGACGGTTTGGTTAAAGAATCAAGCTATCGGAAGATAAACGTCCGAAGCAACGTGACTCATAATTTTGATGATCACTTCACAGCAGTGATGAACTTCTCTTATTCTAATGCACACGGTTCAACCCCCCAACAGTTAACAGGCAGTAATCATGGCCAGTCGATCATTGGGGCATGCTATGCGGCACCACCATTGCTGACACCCTATAACGACGATGGCTCCTATCGTAACCTTCCAAGTGAATATCCTTATTTGACGGGTCTCTTGATCAATCCGATGAACTATCTTTACGAGACAAGCCAGAAGCATAAAGCTGAGGTTTTGGAGATCAATGGTTATTTGGCTTATAAACCCATCAAAGGTCTGACGCTGAAGACCTCTCTTGCTTTGCAGAGTACAAATACGAGAGATGACGGCTACAAGACAAGCAAGGTCATCAATTCGGTTAACTCTGCATGGATTACTTCCGCAAATGATGAGACTATCACCAACGAGAATACCATCAACTATACGACAACGTTTGCAAAGAAGCATGATCTCAACCTGATGGCAGGTTATACCTATCAGCAGGAGGTCAATAAGCCGCTCAGTATGTCAGGCACTGGCTTTATCAGTGACGGGCCGGGCGTATACAATATTGCCGGGGCTGACAAGCAGAATCCTGCCTCATCCTCTTATACCAAATGGGTGTTGGCTTCTTGGTTAGGCCGTATCAACTATTCTTATGCCGGCCGCTATATGGCAACGTTCAGTATGCGTGCCGATGGTTCTTCCCGTTACAGTGAAGGCAATAAGTGGGGCTACTTCCCATCTGCAGCCCTTGCCTGGCGGGCAAGCGAAGAAAAGTTTATGAAGTCATTGACTTGGATTGACAACCTCAAGCTGCGTCTTGGTTATGGCGAGACAGGCTCTACGGCGATCAGTCCTTATCAGACCTTGAATACCATGTGGACTACCCAGGCAGTAACAGGGAACGGAGTAGAGATTGGATATACGCCATCGACCAACTATACCTCTGACTTAAAGTGGGAGACGACAGCTCAGTGGAATATAGGTATTGATTTGGCTATGTTTAACTCTCGTTTGCGTATGACAGCCGACTATTATATTAAGAACACGCGCAATCTGCTTAACAGTGTACCGAAGGCTCTTTCTACAGGTTTTCAATCAAGTTTACAGAATATCGGCAAGATGCGCAACAAAGGATTTGAGCTGACGATTGATTATGACGCTATCCGTAATCAAGACATGTTATGGACGGTATCGGGCAATATTTCTGCTAATCGCAACAAAGTTGTAAAACTCTATGGTAATGCAGATCTTCATGGTACAAATATACCTTATCTTAATATCGGCGGCAGCTATGTCAACCTGATCCGTGAGGGCGAGCCGCTCGGTGTGTTTTACACCTATAAGGAAGACGGGTATGATGAGAACGGTCATATTAAATATGTAGATTTTACTAATGACGGTAAGATTTCCAACGATGACCGTTATATCTCAGGCGATCCTAATCCCGACTTCTACTATGGTTTGAGTTCTACTTTCAACTATAAAGGCTTGGAGCTCTCCTTGCTTTTCCAAGGTACGGTCGGCAATGATATCTTCAATGGAATGGAGATATACAATGTTGATTATGGGGCAGGTTTGAATTGTTCCCGAGAAGCCCTATATAGTCATTGGGATGCCAATAATACGGCGGAGCAGAATGCCAATGCCAAATATCCGATTATTTCGGAGAAACAGACCATCAATGTCTCGGATCGCTTCATAGAGAATGGTTCCTACTTGCGGTTGAAGAACATTAGTCTTGGTTATTCTTTGCCAGTGCAGAAATGGTCAATCGGCAAATGGGTGAAAGGTATCAACGTGTATGTCAGTGCGCAGAACCTCTTCACGATCTCAGGCTATTCCGGTGCTGATCCTGAAGTCTCGGCTTATGGCTCAGACGTGTCTGCCGGATGGGATTTTCTGCAGTATCCTTCCGTTCGTACCTATACGTTTGGTATGAAGTTGAAGTTCTGATTTATTCTTTAGTACACTTTACTATTAAAAGAAATTACGATGAAAAAACTATTAATAGCACTGATCGCATTATTGACGGTCACGTCCTGCTCTGATATGTTGGAAGAACATCCGAAGACACTGTCAGAGATAACATTTTACAATACACCCTCAGAGGCACATGCTGCCATTATTGCTATGACCGCATGGCTGTCGAATAACCAGAGTTGGAAAGGTTTCAATGTCTACATGCAAGGTGGGCTGTCTGACATGCTATATGGTAGAGCAAGTTGGGCTACCTTCAGTGATTATAAAAAGCTGACTACAAATGGACAAGCATACACGGCTTGTCTATGGAAGTACCTTTATAGCTGTATTCGTGATGCCAACTATGCTATCCGTCAGTTTCCGAAGGCTACATCCATGACCGAGGAGGAAAAGCAGTCTTATTTGGCACAGGCTAAATTTCTACGTGCTTTTGCCTATTTTGGTTTAGTCAGGTATTGGGCCGGAGTTCCTTTGCGCACAGAGGAAAACATCGGTGTTGATAATGTGCCTCGTAGCAGCGAGGAAGATATTTACAACTTTATCGTCTCAGACTTGGATTATGCTGTAAAGTATATTCCCGAGTCAAATACGCGTGGCTTGCCTAACCGCGATGCAGCAGATTATCTCTTAGCGTGTGTTTATATGCAGCTCAAACAGTACGATAAGGCCTTGCCTTTGCTTCAGACGATCGTAAGGTCGAATAAGTATTCTTTGGTGAGTGTCAAGAAGGCGAACGATTTTGATAATGTTTTTGGTCCTGATGCTAAGGAAACGTCTGAGGAAGTATATTATCTGAAAAGCGAAGCAAGACCAAAAGGAGGATGGATGGTACCTGTCTATTATGCGCATCCCAATGCTATGATAAACGGTAAAAAACTCTGTAAGACCGCTGGCTATTATGTTTTTTATGCTTCGGATAAGAGTTCTATTATTTCGAATTGGGATACCCGTGATCTTCGTCGTCAGTACGATTTGCTTCAATACGACATAGGATATGGTTCAGGCACGTATCTGGTATCAAAGTTCAGGGATGGGGATACGAGCGCTAATCCCGGTAATGACGATCCGTTGGTTCGCTATACAGACGTACTTCTTCTTTATGCCGAAGCAGAGGCAAGGGTTAATAATGGGCCTAATGAAGAAGCTATGGAGGCTATCAACCAGATTCATCGGCGTGCATACGGAAAGACTCCCAGATTGAAATCTTCGATTGACTATAAGCTGAGCGATTATCCTACACTTGATTCTTTCATGAAACTGTTGGTTCAGGAAGAAGGTTATGAGACGTTTGGAGAAGGCAAGCGCTGGCTGTTCCTCAAACGACTGGGTATCGTGAAAGAGCAGATTAAGGAAGCGAAAGGTATAGACATCGACTTTACCTGTTTGCTCTTCCCGATTCATGAAGACGAGTACAATGTCAACCTCGCTATCGACCCGAAGAAAGATCAAAATCCGGGATATTGATTCTTAGAGGAGATCAGGGATAAAATATGGATGGTTGAGTATTGACACGCAGAGGGAAAAAAAGCAAGGGCGGCCTCTCCGGCCGTCCCTGCAAACCAAACAATGGATAAATAATGCTGAAGATGAAGAAAATAATACTTTGTTTGTGGATAATGGCTTCGTGTGTTGCTTCGGCAGCAGCTCGCACATTTGAGTCGGTCTCTTCCCCGAATAGCAGGCTGAAGATGTCGGTGTCCATTGGCAGCTTGTTGAAGCTCACGCTGTATTGTGATGGCAAAAAGTTGATGGAGGCTCCGATTTCCATGAAGCTTGATGATAACACGGTATGGGGATCCAATGCGACCTTGCAGAAAGCGACACGTAGTGAGCCTTATCGCACCATTTCGACGAACTTGTACACAAGATCAACGGTCGCTGACCATTGCAATGAATTGACATTAACGTTTGCGCAAGGTTTCAACTTGGTTGTACGAGCTTACGACAGTGGCTGTGCCTATCGATTCGTCTCCGACAAGGAAGGAACTTATAATGTGGAAAGCGAGAATTCCACATGGACTTTTCCGACCGGAGCTAAGGTGACCTATCGTTGGTCAGAACCTAACTTAGGTGAACAAGAAAGTTTGTACAGTCCCTTAAATTCGCATGGAGAGGGTTGGTACATTCCGGATACAACGGAAATCGTTCGGGATGAAAATCGTCCTTATGCGTTGCTGCCGTTTATGGTCAAGTCTCCGAATCTGCCAACCTTGGTGCTGGCAGAAAGTGATGTAGAGGATTATCCAAGTATGTTTATACAAAATGGAAATACTGATAATTTTAAGGCGATATTTCCTAAGAAGGCTAAAACATCAAAGGTCACCTCTGCTTGGTGCAAGATGACTTTCCCTGAAACCAGATACCCTTACATCGCTTCTTGCAAGGGTCCCCGGAGTTTTCCTTGGCGCATCTTTATGGTAGCAGACAAGGATGTTGACTTGTTTGACAACGACTTGGTATATGTTCTGGCAAAAGATCCGGAAGGCGACTTCTCCTGGGTCAAGGACGGGCAGTCTACAATGGATAATGTCACGGCCTATACCTTGGATAATGTTGACTTCAAGTCTGGTCTGAATACGCAGACATACCTTTATGAGATAAATTTTGCAGCTAAGCATGGGATGCCTTATGTCAATATGGATGCCGGAGTTCTCAATGATACAACGATGATGACCGTCAAGACCAATAAGTCAGGTCAGCCTTCTGTTGATCTCCCTGCATTGGTTGCGGAAGCAAAGGCCAAGGGCGTGAAGCTTGTTGTCTGGGGCAGTGCCGGGGTGCTCAACGCTTATCTTAATCAGGGAGAGGATAAATTGGATGCCTGTATGGCAAAGATCGCGGACTTGGGTTTCAGCGGCATCAAGATTGATTTCTTTGAACGCTCGGACCAGGACTATAATAGGCTGAAAGAAGCGATTCTTCGACTTGCAGCCAAGCATCAACTTGTGGTTCTGCTCCATGGAACTTACGAGCCGGCAGGTTATAATCGCACATGGCCCAATCTTGTGTCATCGGAGGGTGTACGCGGGATGGAAGACGGTAAATGGAATAAAGGCATTGGCGAATACAAGTATGATAAGCGCTGGGTTTATGACGTCACGTTCCCATTCCTCAGATGTTTGAATGGCCCCACCGACTATACACCCGGGCTCATGCGCAATGCGTCAGTAAGTACAATGCAAGTCTCCAATGAACGCCCGTATTCTTTGGGTACCCGTGCCCACCAAGTTGCGATGTTTGTCGTGGCTTTCAGCCCATTGACCAGCCTTGGAGACAATGTTACCACGTATGAGACTATGCGCAAAGTGCTAAACTACATTAATACGATTCCAACGACTTGGGACGATGTCATGCCTTTATGCGGCGTGTCAAATCAATATTTGGCAGTGGCGCGTAGGAAAGGTGACCAGTGGTTCATTGGTTCTCTGAATAACGATCAGGATCGTTCGTTGACGCTGGATCTCTCGTTTCTGGGGGATGGTGACTATGCCGCAGAGGTCTTCAGAGACGGTGATATTGCCGATACTGCGCCGGCAAGTTATAAGATTGAGACGATCGATGTACCTGCTGACCGCCAGCTGACCATCAGCATGAAGAAAATCGGAGGCTGGGTGGCAAGAATATATAAAAAAAAATCCAGTGCTGTCAACATGGTAAAAGTTGAAAAAGACGGTGCTGCTCCCGTGTACAATTTGTCTGGCCAACAGGTGGGTACCCAAGGCTCTGCGCTGCCTCATGGAATGTATATCACAGAAGGGAAAACCTTTATAGTAATGTAATTGTTTAACTAAAAACATTGACTTATGAAAAAGTTTTATGCTATTTTGCTGGTGTTGCTGACGACCTGTGTCTGTCAGGTGCATGCTTTGTCTAAGGACGGATTCTTCCGTGTGGACAATGTTATGTATCAAGTAACAAGCCTTGATTACAATACAGTCTCTGTCTATAGAGTTGATCCGGGTGTAACGGGGACTCTGACAATTCCTGCTACTGTGGAGGATCAAATGGGTAATGAGTTAACAGTCACAGGCTTGGCGAAAGACTGTATATTGGGCACTCAGATCACGAAAATCGTTCTTCCTTCGACCTTGCTTGATGACACTAAGGCCGGGGGCTTCCAGTATGGCAGTCTTGTTTGCCCTACACTGGAAGAGATTGCTCTTGACCCGGGCAACACAGTTTTCAAGGTTGTAGACGGCGTGCTATTTAATGCTAACGGGCATAGATTGGAGGCTTATCCGGCTAACAGACCTGGACCGTCTTATACCCTGCCCTCAGATTTGGTTGCTGTCATGCCATTTGCCTTTGCGGAAGCACAAAATCTTGAGACATTGACAATACCAACAGGGGATTTTGGTCATTGGAATACTGAGGAAAAAGAATGTAAAGGTTGTTGGGCTTATATCTCGTCGTTGAAAAATTATGTGGTAGAAGCAGGTAACAAATATTATTCAGTTCGAGACGGAGTCCTTTATAAAAAAGGTACGAAGATGGCGTTGGTGTCCTATCCTGCAAATAAGGAAGATAAGACGTTTACCGTTCCTGATGACAATATCATTGTCACTGCTGAGCCTTATGCTTTCTCTGGAGTCTCTGCTCTTGAGGAGATCAACTTCTCCAACATTCAATATTGGCAGCAGCCTGTAATCATGAATTGCAAGAATATCAAGAAAATAACAGGCACAAATTCTACTTACTTAATATTTAAGGATAACGCAGTTCTCACTCAGGCGAATGCTCTCTATTATACTCCATCGGCAGGTGGTGGAACATATACGGTTCCGGATTATGTTACCGGACTTAAAGCTTATAGTTTAAGTTTTTCTGATTTTGATAAGGTAGTTATAGGTGCTAAGTGTACTGGTATTGGCGATCACGCATTTTATAATTCAAATGTCAAGGAGGTGGATTTATCGAATTTTGCCAATACTATTTGGGATAATACCTTTACGAGAAGCAAACTGGAGAAGGTGGATCTGCCTGCTACAGTTAACCAAGTCTCTACATCTGCTTTCCAACGTTGCAATAATCTGAAGAGTGTTACGTTCGCCGATGGTTCCACAGCCTCAAGTATTGACAAGAATGCATTTGCAGATGATCCTTTATTAGAAACTGTAAACTTTGGTCAAGATACTCAATTGTCTTCAATTGGTAATGGAGCCTTTGCTCTCTGCCCTCGTCTGAAGTCGTTGGCTATTCCTGCTTCTATAACCTATTTAGGACAAGGAATTGCTTGTGGTGATACTAATTTAGCTTATTTTGACCTGTCTAACACTGAAATCGACATTTCTGAGGTTGATCGTTCAAGCGAAATGTTTGACGGTCTTGATGCTCACACGCTCGTGTTCTTACCTCAGGCAGAGGATGAAGCGTCTACAGTAGCAGGTGACAATATCGTAAACATCGATGGTGACGGTAATCGTACCGCAGAAAGTATCTCGCTCTATAATCAGGCGACCTCCTTCGAAACTCCTTATTCGTTCACTGCTAAGAAGGTTACTTATGACCGATCGTTCACGAAGGATACTTATGCTACTGTTGCTTTCCCGTTCGCATTGAATGCAAGCCAAGTGGCGGCTTTAGGTAAAATGTATTCTTTCCAGAATGTATCTAATAATGAGGCTGTTTTCGATGATAAGGCTGCTTCCGAGACAGCGGCTTATCAGCCGTATCTGCTGCTCTCCAACGGAACGGCTTTCTCTGCTGAGAACGTGAATTTTGAGAAAGTTCCTGAGAATGGTGCTTCTTCTGATTTTGCGGCTTGCTTCGAGTCTACCAACGAGCGTGGAACGTTAGGTCTGAACTCTGACTTCTCTGCAACCAATGCGCCGGTGTTCCGCACACTTGCTGACGGCGAGACCATCCTCCCGTTCCATGCTTACATCACTTCTTCAGCTACCTCCCTTCCTGTCAAGGGCGCTGAAGCTACGAACATCAGCAATATTCGTGTAAGTGGTAAGGCAGCCAGCAGCGTCTATACGCTCAACGGTTCCAGACTCTCTACGATGCCTACTCAGCCCGGTATATACATCATCGGTAAGAAGAAAGTACTGGTTAAATAATTGATTGTGAAGTAAATCTTGTATTCATTTGCCTATGACAGTTTTGAAAAAAAGTACGGTTTGTCTCTTTCTCATGTTGCTTCTGACAAGTACCTCGTCGGTGGCAGTGACGAAGCAGTGGTTTTCTACGGCTGGTTTCTATGAACTGGCGAAGAGCGGGCGGACAGTGATGTCGATGAATCTGGGCTGGCTCTTTTACAAAGGAGACATTAAGGGTGCTGAAGCTATGAACTTCAACGACCAAGCCTGGGAGAAAGTTTCCTTGCCTCATTCGCTCGATGTAGTACCTGTTGATGCAAGCAGTAATGCCAACTATCAGGGAGTAGCCTGGTACCGTAAGCATTTCCGTTTGCCGGCAACATTGAAAGGAAAGCGCCTTATCCTCTATTTCGAGGCTGTCATGGGCAAATGTCGTGTTTATGTTAACGGAAAACTGAAGGCAGAGCACTTCGGCGGCTATCTGCCTGTCGAGGCAGACTTTACTGATGTTGCTGACTTCTCTGGTGATAACGTGGTGTCAGTATGTGCGGACAACTCCGACGATGCAACGTATCCTCCCGGCAAGCCGCAGAGCAAGCTCGATTTCTGCTATTTCGGCGGGATTTATCGCGACTGCTGGCTTGTAAGTAATAATCTTAATGTGTTTATCACTGATCCACAGACATCGGACAGTCCGCAAGCAGGCTTGACGGTTTTTACCCAGTCTATAAAGGATAACCATGCCACGTTGTTCCTATCGCTTGAGGTAAGAAACAATCGAAGCATGCCTTTTAAAGGGAAAGTCTCATATACGCTCGTAGACAGTACTGGTAGACAAGCAGCTTCTCTGAAAGTGCCTTTGGCGGTACAGCCAAAGGCTGACGCTATAAGTTCCGGAGTTCTGTCAGTCAAGAATCCCATGCTTTGGCAACCGTCCGATCCTGTGCTATATACCCTTGAGGTGCGTGTGTGTGACAACCAGGGTAGGGTAATGGATGGCTATAGCCAGCGAGTAGGTATCCGTACGATTCGGTTTATGGGAGCCCAGGGGCTTTTCCTCAATGGCAAGCGTTACGAAAAACCATTGATTGGCACCAACCGCCATCAGGAGTGCCCGATTGTGGGTAATGCGATGACGAACAATATGCAGTGGCGCGACGCACGATTGTTGAAAGATGCCGGTGTGGAAGTCGTGCGCTGCTCTCATTACCCGCACGATCCGGCTTTCATGGATGCCTGTGACGCACTTGGTATCTTCACCATCCCTGAAACGGCCGGCTGGCAGTTCTGGAATGAGGCTCCGGTCTTTGAAGAGCATGCCATCAGTGACATCCGTCACTTAGTACGTTTGGAGCGTAACCGTCCGAGCGTCCTCTTCTTTGAGCCTATCCTCAACGAGACGCATATGCCGGTCTCTTTTATGAAGAAGGCTGCACAGACAGTTGCGGAGGAATACAAGGCTTATCCTGAAGCTGCGGCCTGTGACGAAGAATCAAACGGATCACAATTCTACGCTATTAGATACTATCAAGGTGTAGATTTGAAGAATAGAGATCCGAAGATCACCTATTTTAAGCGAGAGTGGGGTGACTGCCCCGATAACTGGATTGACCAGAACTCACCCTCACGATGTGCGCGTCGTTGGGGCGAGGCGCCGATGTTGACACAAGCCAGGCATTATGGATGTCCTCCCTCAACCTATTCTTTGACATCTTTGAACCAACTCTACAAGATTTGGCCCCGGACTATCGGTGGGACATTGTGGGTAGGCTTTGACATGCAGCGTGGTTGTCATCCTGAACCACTTTATAATGGCCTTCTTGATGAGATGCGCCGACCAAAATATTCCTATTATCTCTTCATGGCTCAGCGATCAAACAAGAAGCTACAGAAACCCTTTGCCACAGGCCCAATGATATATATAGCAAACGAGATGACGCCTTTCTCATCTGCTGATGCAACAGTCTATTCTAATTGCGACAGTGTAAGACTTACTATTGATGGCGGAGCCCGTGTCATGACGTTGAAAAGAAACCAAGAGAACATGGCTATGCCGTCTCCCATTATGACCTTCAAAAATGTATTTAGTTTCAAGGGATACTTGAGTAAAAAGAAGACGGAACTATTAGCTGAAGGATTTGTAGGAGGAAAAGTAGTTGTCTCCGACAGGCGCGTGCCGGCCGGAAGGGTTGACCATATTCGTGTCTCTCTTGACAATGTAGGACAGCGGTTGTATGCCGACGGCTCTACGGTGTTCGAAGTTGTTGCAGAGATGGTTGACCGGAATGGAACAGTCAGACGGTTGGACAATCATTTTGTGAAGTTTGTGGTTGAGGGTGAAGGAAGGCTCTTGAATGATGCGCAAAGTCTGACCAATCCGATGCCTATCCGCTGGGGCGATGCTTGTTGCCTGATACGCACTACAACTAAACCAGGCATCATACGAGTAAAAGTGGAGGTCACGGCGGGTAAGGAGCGTGCTCCACGATCAGGCATTCTCGTCCTCCGAACGTTGCCTTGCCCTATTCCGCTGCTCTATGAGACAAACATGCTACAACCGTCAGTTCCACTATCCTCTGCAACGGCAGTAGATAGTCGAACATATGTGTCACCGGCACAAAATGCAGCAGAGATGAAAGACCTTATGGAAGTAGCTAATCAGCAATATAATTTTGGACAGCATTAAATCCTAATTTCTAAAATATGGAAGCAAAAAGATTCATCTTAATCAGCCTTGCGTTTGCAGTCCTCACGCCCTTGTCAGCTCAGACTGCGTTTCCGCTGTCTGCCAAGCAGGACAAGGAAGGTATCATGGGTAAGGCTTATTGGAAACTGTGGAACCCGAAAGTGCAGGCGAAGATCGACAAGGACATCGAGCAGAATCGGAAAGCAGATGCCACAATAGACTTGGCGGATGTCAGACCGGGAACGGAGGTGAAGGTTGAGCAGACGAAGAACGACTTCGTCTTCGGCGCCCAGATCTTCAACTTTGACCAGCTCGGCACGAAAGAGCGGAACGACAGATACAAGAACCTTTTCGGCACGCTGTTTAACCGTGCTACTGTCGGGTTCTATTGGAAATATTTTGAGACACGGCCCGGCCGTAAACGCTATTGGGAGGAATACTGGGATACGGAGGACTGGTGGAACCAACAGAAGGATCCGACAGCTTTCTTCCACTGGCGTCGGCCTTGCACGGATAAGATCATCGACTTCCTGGAAAAGAAGGGCGTGGCTATTCATGGGCATCCTTTGGTCTGGGGTAATTTTGGTAATCAGCCTTCGTGGCTTTATCGATTGTTCACGCCTGAGGAGCGGAAGGTAACCGATCGGCTGATAGAGACTTATCCGGACACTTATGATCATCACTCGCCACTGAAGATGAAGAAAGGTTGGATGGATTCTATCTCTGATGAGGACCTGAATATCAAGTTGAAGGCTTACGGAGAGAAGCTGAACAAACTGTATGAAGCACGCATCCGTGATCTTGTGAACTATTACGGCAAGCGTATCAGTTCGTGGGACATCGTCAATGAGAGTGCGATCGACTATGCTCATGGGAACTTCAAGGGCAATGCGCCTCTCATGAAGTCGGAATATGCCTTTATGCCCGGCGATTATACATATCGTTCGTTTAAGATTGCAGATAGCTGCATCCCGCAAGGCGTGTGGAAGAACATCAACGACTACTGGACGGGTCCGGAATATGCCAAGCAGGTGAAGGATCTTCTGAGTCGGGGCGCAAAGATTGACATTGTAGGCTCACAGATGCATCTTTTCAATCCCAAGCAATGCGCGGACATTGCCAAAGGGAGCACGGAGCAGTCTCCGGAACATGTATGGCATCTGATGAGCGATCTCGCTTCAACAGGTCTGCCGCTATGCATCAGTGAGATTACGATCACATCGCCTACGGAAGATCACAAAGGTCAGATGATCCAGGCTATCATCACTTATAATCTCTACCGCATCTGGTTCAGTATTAAAGAGATGAAGGCTATTACGTGGTGGAATCTCGTTGACGGCTGTGGCGCTTATGGTGAGCCTGCTGTATCCGGCTTGTTCACGCGCGACATGCAGCCTAAACTTGCCTATTATGCTTTGAATGATCTGATCAACAATCAGTGGAAGACACGGATGACGGTGAAAGCTGACAGCAACGGCCAGATCAAGTTTCGTGGGTTCCGAGGATTGTATAAGATCACGTACACCACAAAGGAAGGAACAGCGAAAACCATCGACTATCACGTGAAGTAAGCCATCACTTGGCTTGCAGAGTCCAACAGCCTCACCCCTGTATCCTGCTAAAGAGGGTAGGGGTGACAGCTTCAAGAAAGATATGAATATATGGTGTTTGCTATATGTTGTTATGCCCAATAGCAAAATGAAGGCTGGATTCCTCGTTTGGTATCCGGCCTTTTTCCTCATCTTATCCGTAACTAATCAGTTCACCACTGGGGCCTTTCCCTGAGCAAAACGGGAAATAACATTTCTATCCCCGCGCTACAGATTCACTGGGAAAGTAGAAATGTTATATAGAAGCGTATTTTCAGAGTTCTGCCATCGCCTTCGCACCGTGTCACGATCCTGCCTCAGTTGTGTCACGATCCTGCCTCAGTTGTGTCACGATCCTGCCTCAGTTGTGTCACGATCCTGCCTCAGTTGTGTCAAGATCCTGCCTCAGTTGTGTCAAGATCCTGCCCCATACGTGTCACAAAATCTTTATTATGTTGTGTACGCGCACATTGTTATTGATTTATATCAATAATTGCAAAATAATTGCATTTTTATTTAGAAAGTTCTTGGAAGATATTGAAAATGTAAGTACCTTTGCACATGTAAACAAGAGGGTAATAGGTTAGTAGATTTTTCATATAGGTTTTTAGTTTTTAGGTTTTGATAGATTGTTTTTAGGTAACGGTAGGCGTTGTGAAACGGCGACCGTTTTTTTGTGTTTATACGAACCCATCAAAAAAAGGAATTCGTCATAAAACGAATTCCACTTCCTTGAACGCATAGCTTCGGATATGACCTTCGCGGTCATGAAGAATGAGATGACCATCATCCTCCACCTCTACAAGCGCTGCCTCAAACTCCCCGTCCTTGTCGCGATACATGAAATAGCCGTGGCAACGATAGAGATAAGAGGTGTAGAGCGATACGATCTTCTCATAATTGCCATTGCGAAGGTCGAGCAAATAGTTCTGGAACACCTTCACTATCTTCTTCAAAAGCTCATCGCGGTCCGTCTCCTTGCCAAGGATCTGATACAACGACACGGGATTGGGCGCTTCACCGTGGAACGTTTGTTGGTTGACATCGATGCCTGTCCCGATGATACAGTTGCGGATATGTCCGTGCGACAGACTGTTCTCTATGATGGTGCCACTGATCTTCTTGTCTTTCCAATAGATGTCGTTCGGCCATTTGATAGTGATACCGTCGGTATATTGCGACAACACGTCACGAAGGGTCAGCGCCCAAGCCTCAGAGATGAGAAACTGCGCATGCATCGGCACCCACACCGGATGACAGAGGATGGAGAACAGCAGATTCTTGCCCCGCTCGCTCTCCCAGGTATTCGTGCCCTGCCCTCGCCCAGCAGTCTGAAACTCCGTGGAGACGACGACAAGATCGACCTTGTCAGCGTCTGTCTCAGCAAGATGGTGAGAGAGATAAGTACTTGTAGAATCGGTCTCGTCAAGTTTGATATAGTTGACCTTTGGCGAGTTTTTCTTTTTCCGGTCAAATAAGGAGAGGATTGAACGCATCTTCGATATGATTTATTTTAATATTCTTGCTGTTTCGCTTACCAGTAATAGCAATGACATCGAAACGAACCTCTTCACTGATATCGTGTGACTTGATGTATTCGTCGGCAGCAAGACCTAAATGTCGCATCTTTCTGATATCGACGGCTTCTTCCGGCTCCATATAGTCATTGGTTCCCCGCGCTTTGACTTCCACAAATACGACTGTCGTCAGATCCGCGGTCTTGCAAATGATGTCTATATCGCGTTTACTGCGCCCGAAGGTCCAGTCTCGCTCTATGAGAATATAGCCTTTCTTTTGTAAGTATTCGGCGGCATAGTCCTCACCCCATTTGCCAAAATCGTTGTGTTCAGCCATAAACAGCTAATTTGACTATTATTAAACAACCATTCTTCACTTTACGAGCACCACAAGGTATTTACTCGTGCTCCAAAAGATCTGAGGATTGGTGATGGACAAGACATACATCTTATTATTATCTTGTTTCAACTCGTAGCTGCCCATCGGATGAGCGGTGAGAAGTTTGGCAGCCTTAGAATAGAGCTTGATTTCTTTCGTAACCCGGATATCGATCTTCGTGAAATAGTTACGGTTGAAATTTTGCTGAAGCACTTTCCCACCATATAAGATATGCTGTTCCTTCAGTTCCGACTTCGTGCCGAAGACATACCAGGCCGTATTAAGCTGAGTCTCCTGATTGTTGATGGTCTGCGTCTTCTCTTCGCTCTCTGTCTGAAGATTGCTGACATTATCGTTAAGATTGCTGATTGTCTGGTCGAGCTCCGCGATATGAATATCCTTTGCATCGAGCTCGGCTCTGAGCTGCTGCAACTGCTGGTCCTTCTCATCGAGCTGTCGCAGCATGTTGGCAATGACCTTTTTGAGTTCCACACTCTTGAAGTCACTGTCGCGCAACTGACCCTGAAGCTTCTTGATCAGTTCGCGGTTCTGCTCCATGCGGTCGGCAATGAACTTGATATCTTCCTTGATCTGCTCTGCTTTGTCAGCTCGCTCATCATCTTGGATGATGTTGACGCGGTTCTCCGCCTCACTGATCTCATTGAACCCCTCCTGAATCTCATTCATCGTGGCCATCATACTGTTGATCTGGTCATCCCGCTGCGAGATAATTTGCTGCAAAGAGTCGGATTTTGCAACCATCGGAAGGTTCGCCTTAGGAGACTTCTTCTCTATGCAACCGCCCAGGAGGATGAGCGGAAGGAAACCTATCAAGAAAATAGAGAGATGTAAAAGTATCTTATGTGTGTTCATTGCACTTCAAGGTTAATGGTTCAGCGGCTGGGATTATTCGCCCTCAGGGCTGTTAGCGGCCACCGAGGCCCGCCCCGGCTTGGGCTTACCGGCAAGCACGATGACGATCTCTCCCTTGGGCTCCGTCTCTTCGAAATGAGCGATCACCTCATCGAGCGTTCCCCGGACATGCTCCTCATGGATCTTACTGATCTCTCTCGCCACACTCACCTGACGGTCACCGCCGAAGACTTCTCGAAACTGCTTCAGCGTCTTGAGGGTACGGTAAGGCGACTCGTAAAACACCATCGTCCGCGGCTCATCCCTCAAACTCTCAAGATGGGTCTGCCGCCCTTTCTTCTGCGGGAGGAACCCCTCAAAACAGAAACGGTCGCACGGCAAGCCCGATGACACGATCGCCGGGATACAGGCCGTAGCCCCGGGAAGGGTGATGACGGGGATGCCCTCACGTGCAGCCTCACGCGCCAGGAAGAAGCCCGGATCGCTGATGCCCGGTGTGCCGGCATCACTGATCTGCGCGATGGTCATACCCGCTTTCAGTTTCTCAATGATACCGGCTGTCGTGCCATGCTCGTTAAACTTATGATGCGCCATGAGATGGTTCTTGATGTCATAATGCTTCAGGAGGATCCCCGAGGTGCGGGTGTCCTCAGCAAGCACGAGGTCAGCCTCTTTGAGAATGCGCAACGCACGGAGCGTGATATCCTCCATGTTGCCCACTGGTGTCGGAACGATATATAATGTACCCATGTTAATGTCTAATATCAAGCAACAAATATAGACAATTATTTCAAACGGAGCAAAGAAAGTCTTAATTCTTTGCAATTTTTAAGAGGCATCTTCAAATTATAGCGTCTTCTTCAAATTATATTGTTTACCTTTGCATCCATGATTGAAAATCTCATCGGGGAAACCCATCGTCCCGGAAGAATAGAAGTGGTATGCGGCTCGATGTTCTCAGGCAAGACAGAGGAGCTCATCCGCCGGCTGAAACGTGCGAAGATCGCCCGTCAACAGGTGATGATCTTCAAACCGGTCATTGACACTCGTTATTCGGATGTCCAGGTGGTCAGCCATGATCACAACAGCATCAACTCCACACCCGTGAAAGACCCCCAGGCCATCCTCAAAAGTGCCCAAGGCTACGATGTCATTGGCATCGACGAGGCACAGTTTTTTGACGACAGCCTGGTGGAGGTATGCAACAAACTGGCTTACCATGGCATGCGCATCATCGTCACGGGGCTTGACATGGACTACCTCGGCCAGCCGTTTGGTCCGATGCCCAAGCTCTTGGCTATCGCCGATGAGGTGACGAAGGTGCATGCCATCTGCGTGAAATGCGGATCACTGGCTTATGCCAGTCACCGCCTTGTAAGAAGCAATGCCCAGGTGATGTTGGGCGAGAAAGACGAGTATGAGCCGCTCTGCCGCGATTGCTTCAAGAAAGCCTTGGAAGAAGACCGGCGCAACGCACGCTCCAAGAATCTGTTCGAGGAATGACACCCTCCAGCCGGTCCTTCGCTCACTCGGCGATGATCATGCCACCCATCGCCGGGATAGCGAGTTTCATCTTTCCTTCATTGTCTATTTTCTCCGTCTTGCTCAGCGTCTGGTGCTCCTTGTTCTCATAAAGCAACGTCACGGTTTTCCCAGCAAGCTCCTTCATGACGACGGTCGTGACGACAGGCTTTTTCGTGCCATTGATTCCGCCAACAAGCCATTTGTCGGAGACAGCCACCATGAAGAGTGGTCCGCAGATGATTCTCCTGCTGAGAAACGAGAGAATAGTACGCTACCGGATGCTGACGGTTAACGGTTGTTTCAACTCATCGAGGAAAGCGGCTACCAGCTGCTTCCAGACCATGAAGTTGGGCACATCATAGCGGCTCCATCCAGCCCCCGCATAATAGGTGACAGGCTCACCCTTATACCCGTCGATCATCCCCACGAGATTACGGTCATCGGGACTCTTCCCCGTTTTCACCTGATTATAAGGGAACACCGCCGCGACATAGATCTCTGATCCATGCACATCGGGGCGGTCTGTGGGATCCGCATAAGCCACCCACTGGTCACCCGTGGCCTCCGTCCCTTTACCGTTCAGCACGACACCTGCACAGAACGTGGTGGGCGTGTTCATGTCGTCATACCACACCTTGATCTTGTTGAAATGACTCCCCTTATCCAAGGAGATGATGCGATGCTCCACGATTCTATCCGCATTCTTGCCATACTCCAGGCAGACGGTGAAGCGCAACGGACCATTGTCGAGAATATCATAATCGGTATAGCAATAAGGCAGCACCAATTGGCCGTCTTTAATATAAGCCGGAGTGCCACAGCCGAGAGTCGGACCCACTCCGTAACCGTCAAACCCCCAAGAACCATCGTGATCGAGATGGAAAGATCCTTGATTATGGAAATACAATGATTCTTCCTTTCTTCCCTCCTTCTCTAAGGCTGACGACTCAAGGTAAGACGACTCGTTGGCAATATAACGTTTGTCAAGTATCAGCGCTGGCGCATCCTTCACCCACACGTCAATGCCAAACGACTTCTCTCCCGTACGCTGCAGGGCAGGACCGTAGACGCGGTACGCGCAGCGGTCGTTCTCCCAGGCGATATCATCTTTGCGCATCTTATAAAGCGCACCCTGCACCTGAGGCTGCATCGTCTTAGGATAGCCCTTTGAGGCATAGACCGTCCACGTCGAGCCTGCCCGCACACTGGCATCCACGAGCAGCTTGCCATCGTAGGTGAACTGGGTGTCGAGCTCCTGCCCGGCTGCGTTCCTGATGACAAACGGCGCATCCTCGCCGATCCCCAGCAGCCTGCGCACGGTGGCAGCATCGACCGCTACAACCTGGGTGTGCGTGTCACTGCCCGCATTGCTGATGATGATCGACACCGTCTTCGACGGATGCTCTTTCGCCGTCAGCCAACGGTAATATTCGCAGGCTGCGAGCAGGAAAGCCCCCACCCCGAAGTCAGCCTGCGAACTCCTGTTGATCGTCTGTCCGGGGATGGCGCGGTCGCCGATAGGCTGCACGTAGCCCACGCTGCCGTCGGGCTGTAGGGCTACATGAGTGAGATACGTCCACGCCTTCGACACCGTGGAGAGATAATCGGTCTCGGAGAGCAGCCCATGGTTGATTCCCCACAGCAGTCCATAGGTAAAGAACGCGGTGCCGCTCGTCTCCGGTCCGGGCGCCATATCCTTGTCCAGCATCGAGCGCGTCCAATAGCCCTCCGGCTGCTGACACGCTGCCACGGCATGGGCGAGCCGCTGATATTTCTTCACGAAGAAACTGTAGTGCGTATAGGTTGCGGGCATGTCCTGCAGCACCTTGGCAAGCCCCGCCAGGACCCACCCGTCACCGCGCGCCCAGAAGCCCTTGCCTCCGTTCATCGCCTTGTGCTGGGGATAGACATAACGGCCATCCCGGAAATAGAGGCCCGTCGCCGTGTCGAGCATGATACTGTCCGAATAGCGGATGTTGTCATAAATCTTATCGAGATACTTGCTGTCTCCCGTGAGCTTGTACATCTTCGTCAGCGTAGGCATGACCATGTAGAGCGCATCCGCCCACCACCAGTAGTCCGTGGCTTTGGAGTCCGCCTCATAGCTCATCACCTCTTTGGCACGCGCGATGCGTTTCTTGGCGGGAGCGATCTGGTAAAGGTCTATGAAGGTCTGGAAACAGATCTGCCAGTCGCCGAAGAGCACATGCTGCTGGTCCTCACCATATTGTTTATACAGCCACTTGGCAGGATCTTTCTCCGTTGCTCCCGACCACTTGTTGTATTCAGCCCATGCTACGGAATAGTCCATCCATGCTTTCGCTTTCTGTCTCGCAGCCGGCGTTTTTAGCTCGTTGTTGAAGAGCTTGTACGCCTCCATGTTTCCCGTGTGGTACGCTGCCCAGTTCCAGAACGAGGGGGTCTTATACGAATGGTGCTGCTGCCAATAATCATTCACCTTACTGATAATGGCTTCCACCTTTGCCCGCTCCGAAGGCGAAGACGTCTTGGCTGATACGGGCAACACAAGTATTAAAGCAGCCACGATGAGGAGCTGCCGGATCATACACATCGGTTTCATTGCGATGATATTTTGTTTCATATATTTACCATTGATTACCATTTGTCCGCGGTTTTTATCGTGTCCGCCCACCGTTGGTCTTTGGGGAACGGCTTCCCGCCCCATGCCTTCACCTGGGTCCAGGGCTGCGCGGCATCGGTCCAGAAAGGATCGGTAGCGGGGAGACCGAGCGGCATGAAGACGAGGGAGGTCATATAGAGAGACCCATTGTTCGTATACCAGTCTGCCACATTGGGCTGATGGCCACAGAAGCCGATGGTCAGATAGCCGCTCTCGTTGAAGTTGTTCTGGTCATCGAACATACGATGGAGCGACTTCGTCAGTGCGGCGAGCACCTGTCCGTTGCTCAGGTCCTTCGGCAACGTCTTATACCACGCCATCAGCGCCAACGGCTGCATCGCCGCCATGCGGTAAGAAATGCTCCGGCCGTCGTTGGGAAGGGAGAGCCAAGGTGCGATGCCTGCCATGAGACGGCCGAAGCACTCCATGTAGAGCACTTTCTTGTTGCGGTTGTCAAAAGACGGACTGAACTCGGTCTGCATCTTGGCCTGCAGCTCGCCTTTCGCCATATTTTCCAATACGGGCTGCGACATCTTCCAAGCCAAAGCGCTCCAATCGGCACGGTCGGAGACCTCCTTCTTCTTCGCGGAAGCCGGCACGAGCATTAGCAGGAGCAAGCACACGCTTAGGACTATTGTTTTCTTCATGAATATAGTTTTTAGAATGTTTTCCGTTAATCACCCACAAAATTAATGAATAATTGACAGAAATCAAGGCTATAAAACACGAAAAATAGTCCACAGATCGTTATTTCTCCTCTTGCTGCTTGACGTTCTTCCTGATTTTCGTCAGATAGGCTTTCATGCCCGCGGCATCCTTGTTGTCGATGATCTGCAAGAGCTCCTTGAGCTCGGTGCGTATCTGTGCCACCTGGTCGTGGGTGTAGGGATTGAAGAGGATCTCCTGTAATAGGTAGTCGTCTTCGGAGAGTACGCCCCGGGCTATCTGCATGTGGCGCTTGAAAGTTGTGCCCGGCGCATCCTGCGGCTTCATGACGGCGGCAAAGACGAAGGTCGAGACGAAGGGGATGCTCAGCGAGTAAGCCACCGTGCGGTCGTGCTCGTCGAACGTATATTCGTAGATATGGAGCCCGAGACGCTGATAGAGGTCCTTGAAGAAGATGCGGCCCATGTAGTCGCCCTCACTGATGATGATCGCGTTCTCCTCAGAGAGCTGGTTGAGGTTGGCAAAGGTCGGACCGAACATCGGGTGGGTAGAGACGTAAGGATGGCCCGACTGCTCATAATAATCCTTCAGCCCCGTCTTCACGGACGAGATGTCGGAGATGATGCAGTCCTTCGGCAGGTAAGGAAGGATCCCGTCGAACGCCGACTTGGTGAACTTCACCGTCACGGCATTGATGACGAGCTCCGGGGCGAAAGCCTTCACCTCTTCCATCGTCGTGAAACGCTGACAGTTGTAGGTGAAGCGCAGCCGCTTGGGATCGCGCTCGATCACTGCCACCTCATGGTCAAAACTGAGCAGGTCGATAAAGAAGGAGCCCATCTTACCGGCTCCCATAATCAATATTTTCATCTGTGTGTTGTATTATTTTACGCGCACGCTCGTCTTGGCGAGCTACTCGTTGACGATCTGCAACTGCTGGCGCACGCTCTCCTCGTGGACGAGCTCGAACATGTGGGCGGCAAACTCCGGCGACATGCCGCAGAGCGAGGCCTGCGCGCCGCGCTTCTCCAGGATCTCACCATAACGGCTGGCTTGGAGCACCGTCATGTTATGCTCCTTCTTGAACGTACCGATCTCACGGCACACGCGGAACCGCTTGGCCAAGAGATCCATGAGCTGGTTGTCGATCTCGTCGATCTGCGAGCGCAACTGGCGGATGCCCTCGGTGGTGGTATGTTCACTTCTCACGACCAACAGACTTAAGATGTAATCGAGGATGTCGGGGGTCACCTGCTGCTTGGCGTCGCTCCAGGCACAGTCGGGATCGCAATGGCTCTCCACGATCAGTCCGTCGAAGCCCAGATCCATCGCCTGCTGGCAGAGCGGTGCGATGAGGTCGCGGCGGCCGCCGATATGGCTGGGATCGCAGAGGATCGGGAGGTCGGGGATGCGGCGATGGAGCTCGATGGGGATCTGCCACATCGGCAGGTTACGGTAGATCTTCTTGTCATAGCTGGAGAAGCCGCGGTGGATGGCACCGAGCCGCTTCACACCCGCCTGGTTGATACGCTGCATGGCACCGATCCACAGCTCCAGGTCGGGGTTCACGGGGTTCTTGACAAGCACGGGACCCTCGTAGCCTTTCAAGCTGTCGGCGAGCTCCTGCATGGCAAAGGGGTTGGCGGTAGTACGGGCACCGATCCACAGGATGTCGACGCCATACTTCTGGCACAGCTCCACATGCTCAGGCGTGGCGACCTCGGTAGCGATGAGCATACCCGTCTCTTTCTTCACTTCCTGCAGCCAGGGCAGCGCCTTCTCGCCGTTGCCCTCGAAACCTCCGGGTTTGGTACGGGGCTTCCACACACCGGCGCGGAACATGTGGCAGCCTTTGGCGGCAAGCTCACGGGCGGTGGTCATCACTTGCTCTTCGGTCTCGGCAGAGCATGGGCCGGCTATCACTAAGGGGCGCTCACCGCCATTGTCTGACGGGAGGTTAAGAGGTTCGAGTTCTAATTCCATAATTATAATGTTGAGTGTTGAATGTTAAGTGTTAAATGATTATAGTGTTGAATGGTAAGTGTTGAGTGCCGCAGTTGTTTTGCCGCCGTAAACGGCGACACACAAAACTGCACTAAAAAACATTGACGGCTTTTATCCGCTTCAGGGCTTCCTTCATCTTCTCGTCCTTGGCACAGAGGCTGATGCGTATGTAGCGCTTGCCGTTGTTGCCGAAGATGAATCCGGGGGTGATGAAGACGCGTGCCTTGTGCAGCACCGCCTCCGTGAGATCCTCCACATCGGCGTAACGGTCGGGGATACGGCCCCAGAGGAACATGCCCACCTGGGTGGGGTCGAAGGTGCAGCCCAGTGCCCGCATGATGTCCTCAGCGATGACGCGGCGGCGACGATAGTTCTCAATATTGTTCTCACGGTGCCACGCCGCCGTGTTCGTGTTATAAGCCTCGGCAGCGGCGAGCTGGATGCCGCGGAACGAGCCGTTCTCGATGTTGCTCTGGATCTTGAACATCCAGGAGATATAATCCTTGTTGCTGATCATCATCGCCACGCGCCAGCCCGGCATGTTGTGGCTCTTCGACATCGAGTTGAACTCGATGCAGCAGTCTTTCGCCCCGGGCACCTGGAGGATGCTCATCGGATGGTCGTTGAGGATGAGCGAGTAAGGGTTGTCGTTGACCACGAGTATGTCGTGCTTCTTGGCGAAGGCGACGAGCTTCTCGAAGGTCTCCATGCGCGCGTTGCCGCCCGTGGGCATGTTCGGATAGTTGGTCCACATCACCTTCACGCCCGTCAGGTCCATGCGCTC
Organism: uncultured Prevotella sp.; assembly: GCA_900315955.1. Taxonomy (GTDB): domain Bacteria; phylum Bacteroidota; class Bacteroidia; order Bacteroidales; family Bacteroidaceae; genus Prevotella. The sequence continues at coordinate 14,789 of ONBC01000030.1, read as the reverse complement.
GAGCTGGTCGAAGTCGGGTTGCCACCCGTTGTCCTCACGGAGGTCATAGTTGACGATCTGCGTGCCGAAGATCTTGTTCACAGCCGTATAAGTGGGATAGCCGGGATCGGGGATGAGCACTTTGTCGCCGGGGTTGCAGAAGGCGAGGGTGACATACATGATACCCTCCTTGGAGCCGATGATGGGCTGGATCTCGGTCATGGCATCCACCGTCACGCCATAGACGCGCTGGTAGAAGCCTGCCATGGCGCGGTGGAGCTCAGGCAGGCCGCTCGTGGGCTGATAGCCGTGGGCATGGGGGGCGTGCGCCACCTCGCAGAGCTTGTTGATGGTCTGCTGCGAAGGCGGCATGTCGGGAGAGCCGATGGCGAGGGAGATGATGTCCTGACCCTCGGCATTGAGCTTCACCACTTCTTTCAGCTTACGGCTGAAATAGTATTCTTGGATACTGTTTACTCTTGATGCTGGTTTCATGCTTATACTGCTTTATATTCACCTAATATCTTGATAGCCTTGACGAGGGGCGTGATGGCGTCTATCGACTGCCGGTAGCGGATGAGGTCGTCGTAGGTTACGTCGACGTAGAACATATACTCCCATTCGTGTCCGATGACGGGTAGCGACTGGATCTTCGTCAGGTTGATGTCGTAGAAGCTGAGGATCGTCAGGACCTTCGAGAGCGATCCTTCGGCGTGGGGAAGGGTGAAGACGATGCTCGACTTGTTGACGTCGTTCAGCGGGCGCAGATAGTCGGCCTTGCGGGGATCGGTGACGACAAGGAAGCGCGTGAAGTTGTGCTTGTTGTCCTCAATATGATCCTCCAGCACCTTCAGCCCGTACAGCTTCGCCGCATCGGCATGGCAGATCGCCGCCCAGCCGTGGCACCGGTGCTCGTGGATATACTTGGCGCTGCCTGCCGTATCCTCCGCCTCGACGACCTTCAGCGCCTCATGCGCCGAGAGATAGTCGCGACACTGCATGAGTGCCACGGGATGGGAGTGCACCTCACTGATCGTGTGCCAGTCGTCCTCGGGCAGGCAGCAGATGCTGTGGGTGATGTGGAGCTTGTGCTCGCCCACGATCGTCGTGCCACTGTCGCGAAGCAGCTCATAGTTGTGGAGCAAGGAGCCGGCGATGGTGTTCTCGATCGCCAGCAGGCCGATGACCGTCGGGTCGCGACGGATGCTCTCAAACACCTGCTCAAAGGTGTCGCAGCAGATGAGCTGCATCTGCTCGCCGTGGAAATATTCGTGGGCGGCGATGTCGTGAAACGACCCTAACATGCCTTGTATCGCTACTCTCTTCATGTCTCTGTCTTCTTTTTGTATCTTTCTCTGGCAACCCGGGGACCGGACCTCGAAGGAAGCTTAACAAAAATCCCGCTCCATATCGTCATATGAAGCGGGACCTTGTATGCATATCCTCTTAATGAGGTTGTATCTCTGAGTCTTAAGTTGAAATTACACGCAACTTCCCGCTTCACAATTTCTTGCAAAGTAAAAGTAATAATAGGAATATGTTGCGTAAAACCTCATAACTGCCTTGTTGATTATTGTCTATAACTGTTGTCTGTGATCTGTCCATGAACGCCGCTTTTTCCTGTCAACGGCTTATTCTTGTTAAATCAGTGGCAAAATTATAGTTTTTCTTTAAAACTAACAAGAAAAATGACGAAAAAATTTTCGAAATGACTAAATTTGCACGAAAAGAACATCAGATACCATGAAAAGACACAGTATACTATTCGTTTTTCTCATGCTTAGTGTTTCCGCTGTCGCCCAGACGGACCGCACGCTCACCCGGATCTTCTCCACGGTGCGCTTCGTGCCGGGAAGCGCATTGTTGCAGACCAACCCCGCCACGGGCGCCCCGTTCCAATCGCAGGGAGACGCGTTCATCGAAGCACCGGCGGGGTTCCAGCCGGCTACGGGCTACGACGGCATTGACCAACGCAACAGCAACACCTATTATTATAGCAACAGCACAAACAAGCCCGACACCACGGCAGCACCCCGCGGCGAGCTGCACGGCAGCGTGGGGATCAGCGTCATGGCAGGACTGGGCAAGGGAGCACCCAAAGGAGCGGGCTTCGCACAGGACATCAACCTCGACTACACCCTGCCCCTGGGCTCACGCGGATGGCTCACCGTGGGAGGATACATGGATCACCTCAACTGGAGTGGTATGAACACTACCTCCGCGGGAATCTACGGAGCCCTCGGCTACCAGTTCGATGACCACTGGTCCGCTTATGTCTACGGACAGAAGAGCCTCGCCAACAGCGGCTATGGCTTTCCTTACTACGGAGGTTACTATACCGGCTTCAATGGCTACGGCTATCATGGCTGCGGCGGCTACGGATACCCCAACGGTTACTGGAACGCTGACCGACTGGGAGCGGCGCTTCGCTGGACACCGAGCAAGAACTTTATGCTGCAGATCTCTGTGGAGAAAGACTGGATGCCACGGCAAGATAACTTTTATTCGAGAAGGTACGACTATCAGCGGTGAGATCATCAAACCGCCAAGGAGGCCGGGCTAATCGCTCTCTGTTTCTACTTTAGCGATGGAGATACCACCGAGATGGCTGACCGAGAGTTCAAGGGGCACAAACTCATCCGTGGTCTTGTCGGGGTTGCCTACGCTGACGGCAAACTTCAGCGACTCGCCTTCCACCTTGTCGAAGACGATGCCTATAAGCGCTCCGTCCTTATAATAGTTGTCGTCCACATAAGGCTTGAAGTCTGATTTCGTGAACGTACGGTTGAAAAATGAAGTGCCGTCACTGCGCAGGATGCTGATGTTCACACGGTTGTCATAATATTTTGCCGCGCCGTCGGAGGCTAAGGGCAGGGAGGTGTCGCATTTCGTGCTCACTTTCACCGTGTATCGGCTGCCGACCCAACTGATGTTGTCGCTATGTGTGCCGTCGCCTATCGCCTGCGGTTTCTGCTGTCGGGCAGCGACCGGCGGATGGACGATGATGATGTTGCTTTGCGGCTTATCTTTGCAGGAGCAGAGCCCTGAAAACAGCAACGGCAAACAGTATAGTATCGCTTTCTTCATTTTTCAACTTCTTTTGTATGTGCAAAGTTAATAAATTAGTGGATTATTTTTTACCTTTGTGGCGATTTCCTTAAAAAATAAATTGTATGAGTGACCATTCATATAAGTCATGGGTTGTGCCTGTGCGGGTGTTCTTGTCTTGTCTGCTTCTGATTTTTCTCGCAGGGTGCGGCAAGAAGCCGGCTCAGACCGGTAGAAAGGCCGAAGCCGATACCCTTACGGTCTTGGCGACACGTATCTCGGCTTGTTCGAGGCTCTATACCTCGCAATACGACTTGCGCAAGATTCTGATCTTCACCGACACCACCACGCTGAACGGCAACTTCCTGAACCAGCATGTCAAAGTGAACCTTCCTTTCGGTGGCCGAAGGATAGCGATTCCTGTCACGGCTACAGCGAAGGCATATATCGATTTGGGGAAACTGAAGAAGAGCGATATCTCAAGGCGGGGCGACCGGCTTGAGATCACTCTTTCCGATCCGGAGATTGTGCTGACAGCCACTGCTGTCGATCATGCGGGCGTGAAGCAGAAAGTGGGGATGCTGCGTCATCGATTCACGGATGAGGAGATCACGCATATTCAGCAGAAGGGGAGGGCGGAGCTCATCAAGAGCTTGGCTCAGACCAACATCCTCGAGGACGCGAAGGAGAACGCGGCAAGAGTCATTGTTCCGTTGGCCGTGCAGTGCGGATACCGGGAGGAGAATATTACGGTCACATTCCGCAAGAATTTGAGCGACAGCGACTTGTCGGGATTGATCAGACAACTGGATTAAGCTGTTGAAACGAACCGGCAGGAGCCGGAGATTAAAGAATTGTATTATTCAATGAAAAACAAGATCATAGTATTCCTTATCATCGTCGTGTCGGCGCTGTTGCTGATCTGCGTCCTTTTAGTCGGCCTTCATAAACAACCGTTGGTCAGCGTCGGCACCGACGGCCACATGGAATCTACACCGGTTGAAGTGTCGCAGATAAGAGCCATCGGTCAGTGGGAGTTTCTCACGCTCAGCGATGAGGAGATTGTTGACACGGTGCGTCATGGCTTCTTTGGCGACGACGAGCTCTCGCGCATCTATTATGGCACACTGCGCTTGGGTATCGACCTGAGCAAGGCCGGGGAGCACTCGGTTCATGTAAAGGGCGACTCGTTGTCGGTGCGCCTGCCCAAGGTGGACTTGCTCGATGACCATTTCATCGACGAGGCCCGCACCCGCTCTTTTATAGAGGAGGGGAAGTGGACGGAGGCTGACCGGGCTGCACTCACCCGTAAAGCAGCGCGGCAGATGCGCCGACGATGCCTCACGCAGGCCAATCTGAAGGCGGCGAAGGAGAACGCCCAAAGACAGACGGAGGCGTTCTTCCGGGCGCTGGGCTACAAGCATGTGAATGTAACAATAGGAAATTGAAACACGAACGCTTGGCTATATCAAACAATCTTCGTAACTTTGCAATGATAACGGTATTAATGATTGATATCGCAGGAAATAGACAGCATACAGCATGGCAGTAGCAACAATAAAGAAGAAGACTTCCACGACGAAGAAGACCGGCCGCCGGGAGTATGGCAAGGGCAAGAAGCGCGACGTGAAGCGCAACATACCCTCCGACCTCATTCCACTTGAGAATGAGACATGGCTGCTGCAACCCATTGCCGTGACGATGATGCGTCACGACTATTCGCTCATGCAGATCCGCATCCTTGTGTGTATCGTGGAGAAGATGCAGCAGAAGCTCCGTGAGATGCTCGACAAGAAGACTCTGGAGCCGACGCTCTTTCCTACAGAGCTCGACAACGACGGCCGCTTGGAGGTAAAGCTCTATTTCAAAGGCTTGGGAGTAGATCCCAACCATTATCCGCAGTTGCGCGAAAGCCTGAAGCTCTTGGCCACCGTCCCCGTAGAGATCCCTTACAAAACCCAGGACGGCAGAAGTTATCTGAAGGTGACGAACCTCTGCGATGTCTATATCCCTGAAGACATCGGCATCTACGAGAAATACACATTGCTGAAGATAGACCGCCAGGTGGCGGAGCGCCTTCTGTCCCTCCGCCTGGGCTATTCGACCCTCGGCAAGCAGATCGTCTTCTCCTGCCACAACCGCTACTCGCAGCGCATCTATATGTTCATCAAGAGCTGGGCAGACAAGGGCACGTGGATCGTCAACACCTTCGAGTTCCGCAAGATGCTGCGGCTGGAGAACATGTACACGAAGTTCAGCGATTTCTGCCGCCGGGTGCTTGAGCCGGCCAAGACTGAGCTGAAGGAGCTGGCAGAGAATGGGTTCTGCGACTGCTTCTTCGACTATGAGAAACGCTACAACCACGGACAGCGGGGTGGGGAGCCCGACGACCTCATCTTCCACATCTATCGTCCGAAGAACAGCGCAGCCGCTAATTTGGAGCGCATCTCCGACCTTCAGCGCAAGCAGTTTGCCGACATGCTGATCCGCTACTTCGGCTTCGACAATGGAATGGCCGACCGTATGAGCATGCGCATCACCCCCGACAACTACACCGATGCCGTCTCAAAACTGATGGACCTGAGAAGGAGAATGGGGCACGACCTCACGGTGCACGACAAGGCGGCCTACACCTACGCGGCGCTCGACAACTTGTTCAGAGGCATCACCATCGTAAAGAAGAGCTAAATTGCCGGCAAAATAAGACAATGCATTAGAAGAATAAAATCAATATAAGATATGAGATCACGTACATCTGATTGGTTTGAGACCAAGATACGTTATGCCAAGACCCAGGAAGACGGCACACAGAAGAATGTGACCGAGCACTATGTGGTCGACGCCCTGAGCTTCACCGAGGCAGAGGGGGCCATTCTTGAAGAAATGAAAGTTTACATCTCCGGCGATTACAAGATCACGGACATCAAGCCCGCCGCTTACCATGAGATATTCTTCTCCGACATGGACAAGGATGACAAATGGTACAAGGCCAAGCTGATGTTTATAACCATCGACGAGAAATCGCAGAAAGAGAAGCGCTCTGCCGTGACTTATCTTGTCCAGGCCTCGACCCTTCCCGGTGCCGTGAAGAACATTTCTGATGTCATGGGCGGCACGATGATCGATTATGAGATTGCCAGTGTTGCCGAGACACAGATCATGGATGTCTTCGAGCACGACGCTGATCCTGAGAAGCACAAGCAGCCGGAAAACACAGAGGAAAATAAACAATAGGAGGAGTGTCATGGAGGTTGATGTAGCAGGAAATCTGAAGAAGGTATTAGCTGACTTGCCGGAGGGTGTCAGGCTCGTCGCCATCAGCAAGTTTCATCCTAAAGAGTATATTGAGGCCGCCTACAACGCGGGCCAGCGCGTCTTTGGTGAGAGCCACGAGCAGGAAATCAAGGAGAAGGTGGAGCAGTTGCCCAAGGATATCGAATGGCATTTCATCGGCCATCTGCAGACCAACAAGGTGAAGTATATCGCTCCTTACATCTCGATGATTGAGGCTGTCGACTCGATGAAGCTCATGAAGGAGATCAACAAGCAGGCTGCCAAGCACAACCGTGTCATCGATATCCTCTTAGAGCTCCATATCGCTGAGGAAGAGAGCAAGTATGGTTTCACCCTCGATGCCTGCCGGGAGATGCTTCAAGCCGGTGAATGGCGCGGTCTTCACAATGTGCGCATCTGCGGCGTGATGATGATGGCCAGCAACGTGCCCGACGAAGCGCAGATAAGGAAGGAGATGACCCGTGCGTGGGACTTCTTCAATGAGTTGAAACGTGACTACTTCGCCGATGCTCCCTGGTTCAAGGAACGTTCGTGGGGCATGAGCCACGACTACAAGATTGCCGTTGAGTGCCATTCGACCATGGTCCGGGTGGGCACGGCCATCTTTGGGCCAAGGGTGTATTAACAGTTGTCAAGAATAAAAACTTAATCATATTATATCAATGAGCAACGGTAAAATTGATGTCCTGCTGGGTCTTCAGTGGGGCGATGAAGGAAAAGGAAAGGTCGTAGATGTCCTGACCCCGAAGTATGACGTAGTGGCCCGCTTCCAAGGCGGCCCCAATGCCGGACACACACTGGAGTTTGAGGGGCAGAAATATGTGCTCCGCAGCATTCCCTCCGGCATCTTCCAAGGTGGCAAGGTTAACTATATCGGCAACGGTGTGGTGCTGGCTCCCGATCTCTTCATGGACGAGGCCAAAGACCTTGAGAAAAGCGGGCACGAGCTTCACAAGCATCTTCGCATCTCCAAGAAGGCGCATCTCATCATGCCTACACACCGCATCCTGGACCGTGCTATTGAGGCGGCCAAAGGCAAAAACAAGGTAGGCACCACCGGCAAGGGCATTGGCCCCACCTACACGGACAAGGTGAGCCGCAACGGCTTGCGTGTGGGCGACATCCTTGAAGGTTTTGAGGCTAAATATGAGGCGCACAAGCAGCGCCACCTCAAGATGCTCAAGGCTCTGGGCTGGACCGATTTCGAGGGCTTCGAGGAGACGGAGAAGCGCTGGATGGAAGGCGTGGAGTATCTCCGGAAGTTCCCCCTCGTCGACAGTGAGATAGAGATCAACAAGTTGCTCCGTGCCGGTAAGTCGATCCTCTGTGAGGGCGCGCAGGGCACGATGCTCGATGTCGATTTCGGCAGTTATCCCTTTGTCACCTCCAGCAACACGATCGGCGCGGGAGCCTGCACGGGGCTCGGTGTGGGTCCCAACAAGATAGGCAACGTCTATGGCATCATGAAGGCTTATTGCACGCGTGTGGGCGCGGGACCGTTCCCCACGGAGCTCTTCGATGAGACGGGCAATACCATCCGTGACCTGGGCCATGAATATGGTGCCGTGACAGGGCGCGAGCGCCGCTGTGGATGGATCGACCTCGTGCAGCTGCGCTACAGCATCATGGTAGACGGCGTGACGGAGCTCATCATGATGAAGAGCGATGTCCTCGACGGCTTCGACACCATCAAGGCCTGCGTGGCTTACCGCCTGCCCGACGGTACCGAGACCCGCGACTTCCCCTACGAGATCGACAACGTGGAGCCGGTCTATAAGGAGATCAAGGGCTGGAAGACTGACATGACGAAATTCACGTCCCCCAGCCAGTTCCCGCAGGAGTTCAAAGATTATATCAAGTTCCTCGAGGATGAGCTGGAGACGAAGATCGGCATCATCTCTATTGGCCCGGATCGCGAGCAGACGATCGTACTGTAATACAGAGGCCCTTTGTCAAAGGGGGCATCGGTAATATCATAACGAATAAATAATATATAATGGGTTCAAACAAACCGTCCATCCCCAAGGGCACCCGTGATTTCGGTCCTGAGGAGATGGCCAAAAGAAACTATATCTTCAATACCATAAAGGGTGTTTACGCCCTTTATGGATTCCTGCAGATTGAGACTCCCGCGATGGAGACCCTTCACACGCTGCTTGGCAAATACGGTGATGAGGGCGACAAGCTCCTTTTCAAAGTCCTCAATTCGGGTGATTATCTGAGAGGTATCAGCGATGAGGAACTGCAGGGCCGCGACACGCTCAAGCTGCAGACCAAGCTCTGCGAGAAGGGACTGCGCTACGACCTCACCGTGCCTTTCGCACGCTATGTCGTCATGCACCGTGAGGAGCTCCAGCTTCCTTTCAAGCGCTATCAGATTCAGCCCGTATGGCGCGCTGACCGCCCCCAGAAAGGCCGCTACCGTGAGTTCTATCAGTGCGATGCCGATGTCGTAGGCAGCGACTCTCTGCTCAATGAGGTCGAGCTGATGCAGATCGTCGACACCGTGTTCACCAAGTTCGGCATCCGCGTGGCGATCATGATCAACAACCGGAAGATCCTTGCCGGTATCGCTGAGGTCATCGGCGAGGCTGACAAGATCGTGGACATCACGGTGGCCATCGACAAGCTCGACAAGATCGGGATCGACAACGTCAACGAGGAGCTGCGCAACGACGGGCTGCCCGAGGAGGCTGTCCAAAAGCTTCAGCCGATCATCAGGCTCGAAGGCTCCAACGATGAGAAGCTCAGCGTCATCGCCGATTTCCTCAAGCCGTCAGAGATCGGTCTGAAGGGTGTCGAAGAGACGCGCTTCATCCTTGACACGCTTAAGACAGCCGACCTGAAGAATGAGGTTGACCTCAACCTGACGCTTGCCCGCGGACTGAACTATTACACGGGTGCCATCTTCGAGGTGAAAGCGCTCGACACCCCTATGGGGAGCATCACGGGCGGTGGCCGCTACGACAACCTCACGGGCATCTTCGGCATGCCGGGCCTCTCCGGCGTGGGCATCAGCTTCGGTGCCGACCGCATCTACGATGTGCTCAACGCCCTCGACCTCTACCCGAAGGAGGCTACGACAGCCACCCAGCTGCTCTTTATCAACTTCGGTGAGAAGGAGACGGCCTACTGTCTTCCGTTAGCCGCAGCCGCCCGTAAGGCGGGCATCCGCACTGAAGTTTATCCCGACAAGGCCAAGATGAAGAAGCAGATGAGCTATGCCAACGCAAAGGGGATTGCATTCGTGGCGCTTGCCGGTGACGACGAGATCGCACAGGGCAAGGTGACTGTCAAGAATATGGCTACAGGTGAGCAAAAACTTGTCACAGCCGAGGAAATGATCCATGAAATCTTAGGATAGATTTAGTTTATTATAAAATAAATTATTTGGTTGGAAAAGTTACAATTCTTTATGTAACTTTTCCAATTTTTATTTTGTCGGGTCGTCAATAATGGTTATCTTTGCAGCGGATTAGATTTCAACCACGTTTCAAAGAAATTACAATCGTAGAGATATCATTTTAGGAAAAGGACAATAATTCAAGAAAAATGGATATAAACGCTTACAACAGACTTGTGGACAGTGGCTTGCGCCCATCTACACAAAGACTCGCCATTATGTCTTACCTGCTCACTCACCGCACGCACCCTACCGTAGAGGATGTCTTCAAAGGTGTGGTGCCGGAGGTACCGACTCTGAGCCGTACAACCGTTTACAACACGTTGCGCCTGTTCTCGGAGCATAAGGCCGCGCAGATGATCACTATCGACGACCATCATGTCTGCTATGATGGTGACATTCACCCGCACGTTCATTTCCTTTGCCGTGAGTGCGGCCGTGTCTTCGACCTGATGGATGAGAAAGCTCCGAAGGTCAAGAGAGCTGTCATGCGTGACGGAAATCTCATCGACGAGGCTCAGCTCTACTACAAAGGTGTGTGCAAGGAATGCCTGGCGAAGGAGAAGCAGGACGGCAAGGATATGATGGCTTCATAAGGACGGCCGTGTCGGAAACTCATTCCTCCCCCTTACAGGCAGCTGGTCAGACCGAAGGTCGTGGCGATGGCGGTGAGGATGGAGATGATCATGTTGATGATCAGCTTCCAGGTCTCTTTCTTGCTTTCTTGTGACATAGTGAAAAGATTTTAGTTATTAGATTTTAGTTTTCGGTGTGCGGCGCGGTCGTTGTGGCCGCCCCACTGATTGTTTTGCCATTCGGGTTGCGGACGGCCACAAGGGGCTCCGACGGCCATTCGGGTTGCGGACGGCCACAAGGGGCGCACCCAGCAATCGTCATGGCTCGGGCGTTGGCGTGGTGTGTGTGGTGCCCGCGGCGGCCTTCTTCTTGGTCTTGATCAGCGGCTCGGCGGTGACACCCTCCAACAGCGTCTTGGTGTAGGAGCCCAGGCGGCATCCCTTTTCGCCGACGCGGCCGTTGGGCGTGAACGTGGTCACGGGACGGTACAGGATGCGGTACCGCTTGATGTTGTTGGCCTTGAAATCCTCCTCCTTGTCACTGGGCTCAGACTTGAATCCCACGCGGAAGGAGCCGATCTCGTCGAGCTGGACGGTCATGGAGTTGAGCAGGTGCTCTTTCATGACGTTGAAGAGTTCTATGAGCACGGCGGCGACGTCGGAGCGCGTGACGGTCGTGGAGTGGCTGATCTCCTCGGCGAGCTGGCGCGTGGTGACCGTGCCCAGGCTGACGGCCTTGCCGTACCACTTGCCGTTGATGGAGCTGTCCTTCAGATGGCATTGAACTACTTTGTATCGGATAGACATAATGGTTGGATTTTTAGAGGTTAGACATGTGTTTCACGATGGTTTAAGCGCTTACCATGGGTTTACATTGGCAAAGGTACGAAAAAATATCACGGTCTCCAAGAATTTTCCAGGCAGCACCCCGACTATTTTTCAACTTTCGTACAGTTGATTGATTTACTGTATGTTACAAGCGTGTTCCCATTCGGCTTCAAGCGTGTTTCCCGGTTCGCTTCAAGCGTGGTTAGGATCAGCCGGCACGCCGCGTGAAACATCGCTGCCGGCGATTGACATGGAATCGCGGGTCGATTGCGGTTGAATCGCCCTGCGATTGCGGCTGAACCGCCAGCCACCGTGAAACATTTTTCTCATGCGTAACACCGTAACACCGTAACAGCGTAACAAAAGGCCGATTCTGACATGCGGCGGGGAAAAGGCAGAAAATGAGACTATAGAGTAAAAATATATTATATTATTATATATTATTATATTATATAATATATTGTATATTAATAAGTTATACGATATTTAATCTTTGTACTTTATATTTACATTTTTCGTTTTTCCGACATCGGATAGCTATAAACGTTACGGTGTTACGGTGTTACGGTGTTACGCATGTTGCGGATGAGAGCAGGAAAGAAAATTGACATTTCCCCGCCAATTATTTGCGCAAAAAAATATCCTTTTGTGCGCCGAAAACAACAATACATTACTTTTTTTATGTTTTTCTTGTCAGTTTAACAGAAAATATGTACATTTGCAAATGAAAACAATCTGTTATGGAAAACGAAACAATCTCACAAACATATTGTCCAAAATCTATCGGAATGCTTCTCATCATTGTGGGAACCCGACACTACACTGCCCCCGAAAAGCTTGCGGACTATCTCAAGGAAGCCCCCAACCGCAAATTGATGCTTATGGCAGAACCCTATAACAAAGAGGATCCGAATGCCGTTGCGGTGTTTGACATCGACCGCGCCTGCATTGTGGGGTACATCCGGTGGGAAGACCTGCCGAAGGCGCACCGGCTGATGGCACTCTACAACGGCACCACCATCCGGCTGCACGTCGAAGGCCTCGTACCCCGCCACAACACTTCGCTCATGGCGTATCCAGTGGTTGACGGTATGGAAATTACCGACCTCAGCGGTCCGGAAGCGGCACGATTCGTCAACTCTATTGATATCTTTGGCAGTTTGGAGCGGGCGCTGGCGTTGATACATCCGAAAGTGAAGAAAATCATATATGGCTGTTTCAGACACTTGCGGGATTGTATCGGCATTAACATTCCGCAGCACACGCTCTCGATATTATGCAGGAGCATAGAGTATGATAAAAACAACAACAATTCCGCAACGAAAATTGACCAGTTAATTGCACAAAACGCAGGGGAGGTAACGCATGAATAAAGAAAATTCTTTTACGCCGGAGCAACTGACGGACATGGTGAAGAGCCTCACGTCGAACGCGCGTATAGGACAGTTTATCGTGGAGAACCACGGCACGGTCAACTACAACGAGAAAGAAGCCGCGCCGCCTGACGATCGCCACATGAGACAGGTGCTGCAGGAGCTGATGGAGGCGAAGGATGAAAACGGCAACAAGCTGATGGTAGAGCAGCAGCAATGGTTCGCTGTCTTTCGCGTGCTTGTGGAGTATGGCAACTATCCCCGGCAGATGTCCGACTTCGCCCGCGCTATGGCGCAGTTGGGCATGGACAAGGCGACCCCTGCCTGCAAGCATGACAGCCTGCGCAAAGCCAGCCAGACCTTCCCCCGGCTTGCCTGCAAGGTATCGCAATGGCAGCAATACAGTTCGCTCAGCGAAGCCTATGCCAAGCAGTGCAGGGTCGCCGACTGGCTGATAAAGAGGATGGTATAGATTTTCTATAGCTTCTATAGCTTTCTATAGCCTCTATAGCTTCTATAGCTTTCCCCAAAAACAACCTCTTAAAATCATAAGCCATGGAAACACATCCGCCGCAAAGGGTCTTGAAGCAAGTCGTCAATTATAAGAATTTACATTTCTATCAAAAAAGCGATGTGCTCTACCAGCTCACCTGCATCTTCTGCCAACGCTTCCTGCCCCTGTGCGGTGACCGCACCGTAGACCAAATGGTGCAGGCGGCACGGTCCTGCAAACAAAACATTGTGGAAGGCTCTGAAGACGGTGCCACATCCTCCGAGACAGAGATCAAGCTCATCAACGTGGCACGCTCCAGCAACGACGAGCTCCGGGAGGATTATGAAGACTACATCAAAAAACATAATCTGACCCTTTGGGAACCTGGACATAAGCGCTTCAAGCCCATGCAGGAATATACCCGCCAGCACAATGCCTTGGAAGATTATCTCCCTTATGCCGAGAAGTGGCTGTCTGAGGAGTTTGCCAACATCTGCCTGACGCTCTGCTATCAGGTCGATGCGATGATGAACCGCTATCTTAAGCGGCTGGAGAAACAGTTCGTCGAGCAGGGGGGCATCAAGGAGCGCATGTATGCCGCCCGCACCGGCTACCGCAAGCAGCAGGATGAAAAGATGAAGAATTTCGAAGCCGAGAACGCCAGCCTCAAAGCCGATGCTGACCACTGGAAGGCCAAATATTACGATCTCCGCGCCCGCGCGCTCAACGCTTACAACAAGCAGCAAGAGGAGATAAAAAGGCTCAGAAGCAAGCTGGAAGAGGAATAGGCTGCCGGATAGCCTCTATAGCTTCTATAGCCTCTACCTTCCCTCAAATTGTTTCCTTTTTCCCAAAATCGTTCCCAACCGTGAGAAAACTCACTGTTGGGATTTTTTTTACCTTAACTTTGCCACAGAAAACAAACCGGAGGTGGCCACCTTCCTATTTCAAAACTTTTTAATAAATACAAGACTATGAAGAAAGAATTCAAGATTGTCAAGCTCCTCGCCCTCCGTCAGGGCACTTCGGAGCGCACGGGTCAAGAGTGGAAGAGCCGTGAGGTCGTGCTCGAATCGACCGAGGCGGTGATGTATCCCGACCTCATCGTGGCCACCCTGCGCGGTGACTGGGCTGAGAATCCCGACTTCAAGGAGGGCGACATCGTGGAAGCAGGACTGAGCTTCTTCGCCCATGAGAAGGACGGGAGATGGTATAACAATGTACGAATCATAAAAATAGAGAAACGATGAAGATAAGACTGATTATTTCCGATGACGACTACCGTCGCATCCTTGCCACGCCGAAGCGTGTGCGTGGCACTATCTGTCAAAACTCGCCCGATGAGTTCTGCTTCCGGGCCTACAGTGAGAGCAATGAGTCTGAGCAGTTGCCCAAGCGACAATTCAAGAACAAACACTCTACCACGACGGTCAACAGCAAGCGCATCCGCCTCTACATGAGCATTCCGCGTGAGGAGACCACCGACCCGGCGGAGATCATCTACGACGAAGTGGACGATGCCGCCAGCTTCGTGGAACAAGTCCTTCCCCTTTAATCTCCTCCCCAAAGGGGGAAGGGGTGACAGGCTTCAAGACATCATTGTTCCCCTAAAAAAAAAGACCGGACAGCCCTAACACCCGCAGAACATTCTACCCCCTCCCCTTTGGGGAGGGGATTAAGGGAAAGGGCTTTAATATTAATTATTGGTGTCCGCTAAATAGATATAACGACTTATGGAATCCCTTTGGTTTAAAGAAATCCCGCTCTAAGCATTATGCGACAAGCCCCTCCTTCAA
>ONBC01000084.1 GCA_900315955.1 uncultured Prevotella sp. | reverse complement strand
GTGAACAAAAAAATCAGCTCTTATAGCTGAAGTTTAGAACATTTCTGAATCACGATGCAAAGGTAAGAGAGGCTGAATTTTTCATAACCCCAGTCTAAGCGAGCGAAGCGAGCGCAGACTGGGGACTGTTGATGGGTGGCCGTGAACTTACTGCCAGCCTCAGAGAGGCTGAATGCATCTTAGATGCGTAGCAAGACGGAGCCCCGTCGTTACGCGCTTCGCGCATTGTGCCTCTCCGAGGCACGCCCTCAGCCACTCTTGCTGTCATCAACACACCCCAGTCTGCTCTCGCTTCGCTCGTTTAGACTGGGGTTATGAAGCATTCAGCCTCTCCGAGGCTGGCAGGGTGTGGCAAGAACGCCAAGGTCTCTCTGCGTTCTCTAATTCTCAGAGGCAATAACTCTGCGGCTCTGCGAGAAGAAATCTATACGCTTTGCGAGAGAAGAGCATCTTTTCGCGAGTTTTTTCTCGCCAAGCCGCAAAGGTAGCAAAGGAGAAGCGTGAATA
The DNA here is from genome assembly GCA_900315955.1 of uncultured Prevotella sp. Taxonomy (GTDB): domain Bacteria; phylum Bacteroidota; class Bacteroidia; order Bacteroidales; family Bacteroidaceae; genus Prevotella. The sequence continues at coordinate 8,198 of ONBC01000084.1, read as the reverse complement.
TTTTTGCAACGACTTTCCACGACTTATGCTTTTTAGCAACGATTTTCCACGACTTTTCACGACTTATGCTCGCTATCGCTCGCTTAGCGCAGAAGTAAGCTCTTCGTGTACATTCTGATCCTCTTGCAGGGCGCGACCCCTTGTGGCCGTCCGCCATTGCAGGGTAACCAATTTCCCATCTGGGGTGCGGACGGGCACAAGGGCCGCGCTCAACAATTGGCCAATAAATCTATTCACTTGCGATAGTAGCGTAATATAATAGTGTCCCTTCCAAATAATGTAGATCGGATGTTCCTGTTATTCTCCTTTCTATTTGTATACTATTCCGATGCTGTTTTGTGAAAATGCAATTCAGTTTGAAAATTTTTGTTCTTTTTGTTTGCAGGATTATAAAAATATATTATCTTTGCAAAATAGTTTTCAATTTCATTTCAATGGAGTTAATTTAAGATACGTCTGCCTATACATTCTTTGATGGTACATAACACTAATACATATTATATTAGTTCTTTTTAAGCGTAAAAGGAGTAAAGAGAAGATTATTTGTTGAAGATTCTATTTGTTAATTTTATAATGGAGAGAAGTATGCAAAAAAGACTATTCGCTCTTATGGCATGGCTCTTCCTCATAGTGGGGGGGGGTGTATGCCCAAACAGACATCTCCGGTACAGTTGTCTCCGAAGAGGACAATGAGCCTGTCATAGGCGCCTCTGTCGTTGTGGAGGGAACGAAGCTCGGAACAGTTACAGACGCTCAAGGACGCTTCACCCTGCAAGTGCCCAAGGGTAAGAGTCTCGTGTTCACTTACATCGGCATGCAGAAGCAGACCGTGCAGGCCAGGCCGGGCATGCGCGTGGTGCTTGTGCCGGACAATAAGACCCTTGGTGAGGTCGTCGTCACGGGTGTGCAGCAGATGGATAAGCGCACGTTTACCGGTGCTGCCACGAAGATTGATGCCGACAAAGCCAAGCTCGACGGTATCGCCGACATCTCCCGCTCGCTCGAGGGCCGTGTGGCCGGTGTGAGCGTGCAGAACGTCAGTGGCACCTTCGGCACGGCACCGAAGATCCGCGTGCGTGGTGCCACCTCTATCTACGGCAGCTCCAAGCCGCTGTGGGTCGTCGACGGTGTCATCATGGAGGATGTCACGGAAGTGGATGCCGACCAGCTCTCCTCGGGTGATGCCAAGACCCTTATCTCCTCCGCCATCGCCGGTCTCAACTCCGACGATATCGAGAGCTTCCAGATTCTGAAGGATGGTTCCGCCACCTCTATTTATGGTGCCCGCGCCATGTCGGGTGTGATCGTCGTGACCACGAAGAAAGGTCATGCCGGACAGAACCACATCAGCTACACCGGTGAGTACACCATGCGCCTCAAGCCCAGCTACAGCAACTTCAACATCATGAACTCGCAGGAGCAGATGGGTGTCTACAAGGAGCTCTACAACGACGGCTGGCTGACCTTCGGCAGTGTGTACAGAGCTTCCAACAGTGGTGTCTACGGCAAGATGTATCAGCTCATGAACACTTACGACCCGTCCACCGGCAAGTTCGCCCTCGCCAATACCGACCAGGCCATGCGCGACTACCTGCGTGAGGCCGAGTACCGTAACACCAACTGGTTCGACGAGCTCTTCTCCAGCAATATCAGCTGGAACCACTCCGTCAGCATGAGTACCGGTACCGACAAAGCACAGTACTATGTCTCCTTCTCCTTCATGGACGATCCGGGATGGACGCTGCAGAGCAAGGTGAAGCGCTACACCGCCAACATCAATGCCAACTATAATCTCAGCAAGAAGCTGTCGCTGAACATGATCGGCAACGCTTCCTACCGTAAACAGCGCGCACCGGGAACGACCGACCAGGACGTTGACGCCGTGACAGGTTCTGTGAGCCGTCAGTTTGACATCAACCCCTACTCCTACGCCATCAACACCTCGCGGACGCTCGACCCCAACACGTTCTATACCCGCAACTACGCGCCGTTCAACATCAAGAATGAGCTTGCCAACAACTATATGGACCTCGATGTGGTGGACCTCAAATACCAGGCACAACTGACCTACAAGCCCATCACACAGGTGCAGCTGCAGACCCTCGTCGACTATAAGTTCGCACAGACGGTGCAGGGACAGCGCATCACGGAACATTCCAATCAGGCCATGGCCTTCCGGGCTATGGACGATGCTACCATGCGCGACAACAACTCATATCTTTATACAGATCCTGACGTGCCCAACTCCTTGCCTGTCTCGGTCTTGCCTAAAGGTGGATTCTACCGTGAGAACAAATACAAGATGAATGGCTGGGATGCCCGTTTCACAGCCAACTACAACGATGCCTTCGGCTCTCAGAAAGAGCATATCGTCAACCTCTTCTATGGTATGGAGGTCAACACGACCAACCGCTTCTATGACGCTTTCGACGGCGTGGGCACACAGTACGACATGGGAATGCTCGGAAGTTACGATTACCGTTACTTCAAACAGGCAAGCGAGCAGAACAATGTCTATTATTATCTGGGCGACACCTACGAGCGCAAGGCTTCTTTCTACGGCTACATCAACTACTCGTACAAGCACCGCTACAACCTCAACTTTACCGGCCGTTATGAAGGCAGCAACCGCTTGGGCAAGAGCACGTCGGCCCGCTGGCTGCCTACGTGGAACGTCTCCGGATCATGGAACGTACACGAGGAGCCCTGGTTTGACAAGACCTTCAAGGGATCAGTGTCAAACCTCACCCTGCGCGCCTCTTATTCGCTGACCGGTCAGGATCCTGCTACGACAAACGCGTCGACAATCATCAGAAGTTATAACCCTTGGCGGCCCTTCACCGCTGACAAGGAGTCGGGACTCTATGTCTACGACTTTGCCAATCCCGAGCTGACCTACGAGAAGAAGCATGAGTTCAACATCGGTGTCGATGCCGGATTCCTCAACAACCGCATCAGCGTGACCTTCGACTACTGGACCCGTAAGAACTTCGACCTCATCGGACCTAAGTATACCACCGGCGCAGGCGGTACCATCGTCAAATATGCCAATGTGGCTGACATGAACTCCAACGGTGAGGAGCTCTCGATCACCAGTAAGAACATCGTGACGAAGGACTTCCAGTGGACCACCGACTTCATCTTCTCGCACTATAAGACCAAGGTGACCAACCTCGACACCGACACCCGCCTCATCGACCTCGTCTATGGCAGCGGTTTCACACTGGAAGGTTATCCGCACCGCTCGCTCTTCAGCATCAACTTCCAGGGGCTCAACAGCAATGGTCTGCCGACCTTTATCAACGAGAAGGGAGAGCTGACCGTCAGCGACATCGACTTCCAGTCTACCGTCAAGGACTACCTCGTCTACGAAGGTCCTACAGAGCCTACCACAACCGGTTCGCTCGGCAACACCTTCACCTACAAGAACTGGCACCTCATCATCTTCGCCACCTACAGCTTCGGCAACAAGATCCGTCTCGACCGTGCTTTCAGATCATGGTACTCCGATCTCGACGCCATGCCGAAAGAGTTCAAGAACCGATGGACAACGTCCGGCGACGAGAAGAAGACCGACATCCCCGTCATCGCCGACATGCGTATGTACAACGCCGACGGTTATCTGAGCTATGCCTACAATGCCTACAACTTCTCTACGGCGCGTGTGGCCAAAGGCGACTTTATCCGTATGAAGGAGATCTCGCTCGCCTACGACTTCCCGAAGAAGTGGGTCAGCGCCATCAGGCTGTCCAACCTGAGCATGAAGCTCCAGGCCACCAACCTCTTCCTCCTCTATGCCGACAAGAAGCTCAACGGTCAGGATCCGGAGTTCTTCAACGCCGGTGGTGTGGCCGTGCCTATGGCGCGACAGTTCACCTTCACCCTGAAGCTCGGACTCTAATCGCATAAGGTCAATTAAAAACAGACGATACTATGAATATCACATTGAAACTATATACATTTGCAGGGCTGCTCTCTCTCTTTGCCCTGACAGCCTGCAACGACTATCTGGACCAGCAGCCCGATGACCGCGCTGTCGTCGACTCAAAGGCACAGGTGGAAAATCTGCTGGTCAGTGCCTATCCCACCCATTCCCCAGCGTACATGTTGGAGATGAGTTCCGACAACGTGCTGGACAATGGCAAGCAGTTCAGCTATCAGCCCGACCAGAACAAGCTTTACCGCTGGCTGGACGTAACGGAGAAAGGCAATGACGATCCATATTATTTCTGGAACGACGGATATGAGCGGGTAGCGGTAGCCAACGAAGCCATACAGGATCTCAAAAACCTTGGCGACTCGGCTCTCTTCCCCGGCGAATATGCGGAGGCGATGCTGTGCCGGGCATACAACATGTTCCAGCTCGCCACTGTCTTCTGCATGGCCTGGAACCCGGACTCTGCGGACATCTATTTAGGATTGCCCTATCCGAAAGAGCCGGAGGCAGACATCAACACGCAGTACAAGCGGGGGACGCTCCGGCAGCTGTATGAGAATATCAACAATGATATCGAGGCGGCACTCCCGAATATCGACGAGAGCTATATGACCGTGCCCAAATATCACTTCAACAAGCGGGCAGCCTATGCCTTTGCCGCACGATTCAATCTCTTTTATCACAACTATGACAAGGCAATCAGCTATGCCAACAACGCTCTGGGCAGCGATGTGACGACGATGTTCCGCGACTTTGCCTCCATGACGGAGATGAACGCTAATGATATCAAGAACGCTTACGTCAAGAGTGATGTCAATGCCAATCTGATGATTGTTCCGGTCTACTCCTTAGCGGGCCGTGCTGTCTACAGTTCTTCTTGGTGCCGCTTCGCCCACAGTTATGTGCTGACTTCCTACGAGGGCTACTGGTGCAAAGGCCCCTGGGGCAGCAGTTCCTGGTACAACACCCTCTATATGGCGCATAAGATGTTTGGCGGTACCGACCAGCAGGGGCGCTTCCCGAAGATGGATGAATATTGGGAGGAGACCGATAAGATCAACGGCTCCGGGTATGCGCATATCGTGACCGTTCCTTTCACCACCGAGGAGACCTTGCTCGTCCGTGCTGAGGCTGAGGCTCTGAAGAAAGACTATACCGGTGCCCTGGCCGACATGAACCTGTGGATGCAGGAGAACTGTGCTGCTGTGACCAATGGAACTAAGCGGCCGGTGCTGACAGAGGATTATGTCAATAAGTTTATTGAAGATATCGAATATGCTCCCACTATTCCCACCTTCAACACGATGCGCACCATCCGCAAGGTGCTCCATCCGCAAGGCTTCACCGTGGAGAAGGGCACCCAGGAGAACCTTATCCAGCTCATCCTGCAGATGCGGCGCATTACCACGATGCAGGAAGGATTGCGCTTCCTTGACATCAAGCGATATGGCATAGAGTTCTCGCATAACCTCGACGGTGGGAACCCCATCGTCTTCCATACCGCTGACAAGCGGGGAGCCATCCAACTGCCGGAGGATGTCGTAAAGGCCGGGCTCGAAGCCAACCCAAGGTAAGACACGTAAAACATCAATAACAAGACTTTCGTTTTATGAAACATACATATATTTTCCTTTTCAGTCTGCTCGCCTTCTTGACGGCAGCTTGCTCCAATGATGACCTTGACAAGGAAAGCATCTTTGACGGCACGGAGCAGACCGACAGCACCCCGTTGGATCAATGGGTGAAGAAAAACTTTACTGATCCCTACAATATCAGGTTCCTTTATCGTTACAATGATAAGGAGACCGACAACTATTACAATGTCATCCCGGCCGACTATAACAAATCGGTGGCGCTCGCCATTCTGGTCAAGCATGTATGGATGGATGCCTACACGGAGTTGTTGGGGCAGGACTTCCTGAAGACTTACAGCCCGCGCATCTATCAGCTCATCGGTTCCGCTGAATACAATGCCTCTACGGGGTCGATCGTACTCGGAACGGCTGAAGGCGGTATTAAGGTGACGCTCTTCCGCGTGAACGACATCGATGTTGACCATCCGGTCATCGATTCCGACAGTCCTTACCCAAACACCGATGCTGTCCCTATCGACCTGAATTATTGGTTCTTCCACACGATGCACCATGAGTTCTGTCATATCCTTACCCAAAAGAAGGATTACAGCACCGACTTCAGGACCATCAGTTCGGCAAACTATCAGCGGGCCAGCTGGATCAATATTAAGGATAAGGATGCCGGCGTAAAGGGATTTGTCACGGGGTATGCTTCGATGGAGTACAATGAGGACTTCGCCGAGACCTATGCCACCTACATCACGCATACCGAGGAGGCATGGAACCAGCTGCTTGAGAACGCTATTCAGGTGAAGCTCGACGAGAACGAAGACACCATCTTCACGTACGACAAAAATGGGACAAAGTACCCGGTCTACGACTATTCCGGATACGACGCTATTGTAAAGAAGCTCAATATCATCAGAGATTATTTCCAGAAGCAGTGGGGCATAGACATCGATAAGCTCAGAACCATCGTGTTGCGCCGCTCGCAGGAAGTAAAAGACTTAGATTTACACACACTTAATTGAACACCATCATGAGAAAAATATTTCCTTTATGGCTGATAGCCTTAGCTGCGCTGCTTGTGACGGCGTGCACGCCGGAAGTGGAGGACAAGTTCGACCAGTCGTCGGCCAAACGCGCTGAAGAGTCGATCACGCAGACACAACAGTTGCTGACATCCAATAAGGCAGGATGGGTGATGCACTATTATGGAAGGCTCGACCTCGGAGGCTACAACCTCTTATGCCAGTTTGACGGCGACAAGGTGACGATATCTGATGAAGACAGCAAAACGGCAACATCCCACTATAAGCTGGAGCAGAGCGCGGGAACGGTGCTCTCCTTCGATGAATACAATGAGGTGTTCCATTACTATTCCGATCCGGCGGTGACCGACTTCTCTACCGACGGTAAGCCCGATGGAAAAGGATTCAACGGCGACTTAGAGTTCCGTGTGATCTCCACCTCTGCCGACTCTATTGTCATGGAAGGCAAGAAGCACGGCGACCGTATCGTCATGGTGCCCTTGGAGGCAGGCTCCTCCTGGAAAGATTATATGAACAAGACATTGGCGGTACGTGACTCGATGGCCGACTACAACAACTTCGCCATTGTTGTGGACCGTGACACATTGCCGGCTACACTCGACCAGCGGTGCCTGACAGTGACAGGTAAGGACGGAAAAGACTTCTCGGTTCCTTTCGTTGTCACGCCGAAAGGATATTCGCTCTATGAGCCGTTGGATATAAACGGAAAGACCATCAAGGCTTTCAACTATAGTAGCAGCAGCGAATGGAAAGATCCAGACAACGCCAATGTCGCTCTTGTGCCTGTCATCTATCCGCTCAACAAGCAGCTCGTCACCAACCTCTGGTATTTCAAGTACAGTGGATTGTCGGAGCGCGCACAGGCATTCTGGGATATCTCCTACGAATTACAAGAGAAGTATAAAGAGGACACGAGGTATCTGATCTTAGGCAACTATGAGATGAACTGGCTCTATGGCAAGACCTATGGCCTCTCCTTCTCGCACGTGTATGGCAATACGCATTACGAGGGAACATTGACCATCGACTATGAGCTCATTGGCAATGATGAAGTGAAGATGACCTACGTGCCCCAACGCAACGTACCTAATGCTTCATGGTATATCCGCAACTACCGTTATGATGCTATCATCTACCCCATAGCAACGGAGAAGGGCCGCACGTTCAAGCTCTCGTGCGACAACCCGCGCCATCCGGCAGAGATCACGATGACGGACGTGGATGACCCCACAAACGTCATTACCGTCTATCAGGATTTCGTGAGCTGGCCGTTCTACTATTAACAATGTGGCTTTCTAAGAAGTCCGGAAGTTAAGAAGTCCGGAAGTCCAGTCATTTCCATAAGCATCCGTCAATCAGGTGCTATTAAGGTAATGACTGAACTTCCGGATTTCTGACTTCCGGACTCCCGTATTTCTGAACCTTTCTGCTTCCGACACTCACCCATTTCACATTTCATCCTTATCACTTACCCTTGCATTTAACACATTCGCAAAAAGTATTTCACGTTTCTATACAAGAATATTGGATTATTTGTTGAGCCCACTTTAAAAAGTAAGATTATCGATTTTTCTGATTGTACCACGACCGATTTTCGAGCGGCTATGGCTATGGAGTTCTACTCTATTAAATGTC
>ONBC01000033.1:700-24415 GCA_900315955.1 uncultured Prevotella sp. | reverse complement strand
TTACAAATACAAAAGTAACACAAAAAGGCTGGATTCCAAGCGAGGAATTCAGCCTTAATTTTGGTCACACTGTTCAGGTTTTAGCGGACACCAATATAATTAAGTATCAATTTGAAGAAACATGAGGAAATATTAATAAAGGCGGTATACGTATTCATATTAATATAATGCGTTGACCTTCGCATGTGGAACGACCTCATTGTTAGTAGTTTGTTTTTGAAGGGGCTTATTCTCGGTTGTTTCACGGCGTGTGTGTTTCGTCCAATTGCAGGGTGCGGCCCTCGTGGCCGTCCGCACCCCGGATGGTTTAAGGCACGGCATCAGCCAGTCTTCCACCATCAAAAATCCCCCGTCTGCGTGAGCGAAAGCTCACGCAGACGGGGGGTATGAAACATTCGGCCTCTCCGATAGGCTGATAGGCTGGGTAAACTGTCATGTTTAGCCCATCCTGTATCATCTTTACATTTAACATGATTGGGGCGATATGACCACCCAGTCTTGAAATTTGGGTGTCCCAATGACAAAAACAGGAAAAAGAAGCTACTCCTCGTTGTTGAGCCAGTCGGCAAGTTTCTTCACGGCTTTTGCCCGGTGGCTGATCTTGTTTTTAACCTCTTCACCTAACTCGGCGAAGCTCTTGTCGTAGCCGTCGGGGATAAAAACAGGATCATATCCAAAGCCTTCCGTGCCATGCTTCTCGTAGGCGATGTGGCCTTCTACGACTCCTTCGAAACGGTACTCGCGGGAGCATACGGGGTTGCCGCCTTCCATCTGTATGAGCGAGATGACGGTGCGGAACCGTGCTTTGCGGTTGGGGTTGTCACCGAGCTTCGTGAGCAGTTTCTTCATGTTGGCCTCACTGTCGTGGTCGGTACCTTCCGCATAGCGGGCGGAGTGGACACCGGGCTCACCGCCAAGTGCATCGACCTCTAACCCCGTGTCGTCAGCAAAGCAGTCGACATGGTAATGGTCAAAGATATACTCTGCTTTCTGGTGGGCATTGGCTTCGAGACTGTTTCCCGTCTCGGGGATATCCTCATGGCAGCCGATGTCGTTGAGCGAGACGATCTCAAACGACGGTCCGAGGATCTCACGGATTTCCTGTAACTTGTGTGCGTTGTTGGTTGCGAATACTATCTTCATTTTTCTTCTCCTCTTCTATGATTTGTTGTTTGTTTTTCGGTACCTTCACCTTCACGTGGTCGAAGCCCTCTCCGTAGACACCGATACACGAGCTCTGCGACACGAACGCGTTGGGGTCTATCATCTTGATGAGCCGGAAGATAGGTGTACTCTCACGCTTGCGCGCCAGGATGCAGAGCACCTTGATCTCCTGCCCCGTGTACCAGCCGTGACCGTCGAGGATCGTCACACCGCGCTCTAACTGTGTGCCGATAGCATCGGCGATCTCCTTGCTCTTCTTGGAGAAGATCATAAACTGTACCGACTCCTGGCGGACGTTCATCACGTGGTCGAGCATGAAGTTCTCCACGACCATGGTGCAAAGACCGAACATCACCTTGTGCAGGCGGCCGATGAAGTCACCAAACTGTGGGAAGAACATACAGCTGCCGATGATGCAGAGGTCGATGGCCAACAGCACCTGTCCTAACGAGAAACTATAGTACTTGTTGACCGATGCCGCAATGATGTCTGTGCCGCCTGTCGAGCCATTGCTGAGGAAGACGATGGCGAGTGACGAGCCGGTGAGCGTACAGCCGATGAGCAGCGACATGAAGTCCTGGTTCTCACCAAGGATCTTGATGTAGTGCCCTGACGCATCCACTGGCATGAATTTTTGGGCGAACCATAACATGAAATACAGCAGGATGATCGCGTAGATGGTCTTCATAAGAAACTTCACGCCCAAGATCTTCAGACCCACGATCAACAACGCTATATTGATGAGGAGGTATGTGTTTTGAATAGGGAAACCAGTGGCGTAATAGATCACTGCCGACATACCGGTCACACCTCCTGTCACAATCTCATAAGGAAGCAGAAAAAGGGTGAAGGCAAAGGCGTAGAGGCATACACCAAAGGTGATGCCTGCGTAGTCCTTGGCCTCGTTGAATATTACTCGCTGGTTGATGGTCATATGGTGTTATTTTTATTGAGTTTGGAAGTTTGAAAGTTTGAAAGTTCTGAAGTTCCAAATTTCTATATCTTCTATAACTTCTATATCTTCTATAACTTCTAAACTTCCAAAACTTCCAAACTTCCAAAACTTCCAAACTTACTTCACTACAATGTTTATGATGCGTTTCGGCACAACGATGACTTTGAGCACCTTCTTGCCTTCCATGTACTTGGCGCAACGGTCGTCGGCGAGGGTCTCTTTCTCGATGGTGTCCTTGTCGGCATCGGCCGCGAACGTCTTTTGGAAACGGGCTTTACCATTGAAGCTCACCGTCATCTGCATCTCGTTCTCCACCAAATATTGCTCATCCCATGTGGGCCACTTGGCATCGCACACTGTTGTGGTGTTGCCGAGCTGATGCCACAGCTCCTCTGCGATATGTGGAGCGAAAGGTGCAATGAGCACCACAATGTCGGAGAGCAGGGTGCGGTTGTGGCACTTCTGCTGTCCCAGTTCGTTGACGCAGATCATAAAGGCAGAGATAGACGTGTTGTAAGAGAAAGCCTCGACGTCCTGCGTGATCTTCTTGATGAGCTTGTGCACGCTCTTCAGACTGTCCTTGCCTGGCGCTGCATCATCGACGAGGAACTTGTCGGTGCGGTTGTCCCAGAACAGTGCCCACAACTTCTTGAGGAAACGGAAACAGCCGTCGATACCGTTCGTATCCCAAGGCTTCGACGCCTCCACAGGACCGAGGAACATCTCGTACAGACGCAAGGTGTCGGCACCGTAGTCGCGCACGATATCATCGGGGTTGACGACATTGTACATCGACTTCGACATCTTCTCTATCGCCCATCCGCACTGGTATTTGCCGGTAGAGCCATCGGCTGACTTGCTGCCATCCTCAAAGATGAACGATGCATTGGCATATTCGGGACTCCACTTCTTGAAAGCCTCGATATCGAGGATATCGTTCTTCACCAGGTTGATCCACACGTGGATAGGTGTCACATCCTTGTAGTTCTTACGCTGGCCGAAGCTGACGAAGACAGGTTTGTCGGCTGTCGAGAGCTCGTTGGCACGATAGACGAAGTTGCTGCGGCCCTGGATCATGCCTTGGTTGACGAGTTTCTGGAACGGCTCTTCCTCACAGCTCACACCGTAGTCGTGGAGGAACTTGTTCCAGAACCGTGAATAGATAAGGTGACCGGTGGCATGCTCCGTGCCGCCGACATAGAGGTCTACATGGCGCCAGTATTCGTCGGCAGCCTTGGAGACGAGCTCCTTATCGTTGTGCGGATCCATATAGCGGAGGTAGTAAGCGGAACTGCCTGCAAAGCCCGGCATCGTGTAGAGGTCGAGGGGGAAGACAGTCTTGTTGTCTATCTTGACGTTCTCCACGATTTGTTTGTTCACGGTGTCCCACGCCCATTTCTTGGCTCTTCCCAAGGGAGGCTCACCGTCGTCGGTAGGCTTATACTCCGTGATCTCCGGCAGTTCCACGGGCAGGCACTCCTCCGGCACCATCTTGGGGATGCCGTTGTCGTAATAAACCGGGAACGGCTCACCCCAGTAGCGCTGGCGGGAGAAGATCGCATCGCGCAGACGGTAGTTAACCTTCACGCGGCCGATGCCTTTCTCCGTAACAAACTTCTTGGTCTTGGCGATAGCCTCCTTCACGGTGCATCCGTTGAGCGAGAAGCCGTCGATGCTCTTATGACCCTCACGCGGCGAGTTCATCACGATGCCTTCCTTGGCGTCGAAGCTCTCCTCCGACACGTCGGCACCCTCGATGAGCGGGATGATCGGAAGGTTGAAATGCTTGGCGAAAGCATAGTCGCGGCTGTCGTGAGCCGGCACTGCCATGATAGCCCCCGTGCCGTAGCCGGCAAGCACATATTCGGAGATCCAGATAGGTATCTCGTCACCGGTGAAGGGGTTGATGGCATAGGAGCCGCTGAACACGCCCGTGACCTTGTGGTCGCTCATGCGGTCGAGTTCCGTACGGCTCTTCACATAGTTGAGATATTTGTCTACCTCAGCCTTCTGAGCATCTGTCGTCACCTGATGGACATATTCGCTCTCAGGGGCCAGGACCATAAACGTGACACCGAACATCGTATCGGCACGGGTGGTGAAGATCGTGAACTTCACATCGGAGTCTTTCACCGAGAACTCCACCTCTGTACCCTCTGAGCGGCCGATCCAGTTGCGCTGCGTGTCTTTGATGCTGTCGCTCCACTGGATGGTGTCGAGCCCGTCGAGCAGTCGCTGGGCGTAAGCCGATGTGCGGAGGCACCACTGGCTCATCTTCTTCTGCACCACCGGGAAGCCGCCACGGATAGACACACCTTCCACAACCTCATCGTTGGCGAGCACCGTGCCGAGGCCTGCGCACCAGTTGACCATCGTCTCGCCCTTGAAAGCAATGCGATAGTTCATCAGCGTGTCGCTCTTCTCCTTGTCGCTCTTGGCGTTCCACTCAGCAGCCGTAAACTGCACGGTGTCGTCGGTCTGAGCCACATGGATGCCCTCGGTGCCCTTCTCCTCGAAGTGCTTGATAAGCTTCTCGATAGGCTGAGCTTTCTGGAGGTCGTTGTCATAGTAGGAGTTGAACATCTTCTCAAAGGCCCACTGGGTCCAATGATAATAGTGAGGGTCGCAGGTCTTCACCTCGCGGTCCCAGTCGAACGAGAAGCCGATCTTGTCGAGCTGCTCACGGTAGTGGTTGATGTTCTCGTTGGTGGTGATAGCAGGATGCTGACCCGTCTTGATGGCATACTGCTCAGCGGGCAGGCCGTAAGCGTCGTAACCCATGGGGTTCAACACGTTGAAGCCTTTCAACCGCTTATAGCGTGCGTAGATATCCGAGGCGATATAGCCAAGGGGATGGCCCACATGAAGACCTGCGCCGGAAGGGTAGGGGAACATGTTGAGCACATAGTATTTGGGTCTCGTGGGATCTTCCGTGACCTTGTAGGTCTTGTTGTCCACCCACGCCTTCTGCCATTTTTTCTCAATCTCTCTGAAATTGTAGTCCATGTCTTTGTTAACTTGTTTATTTTAAGTGCAAAGATACAAAGATATTGGGAAATACATGGCTTAATATTCATTTTATTTAATAGTCTTTCTGCACGCTTTCAGCAAATAGGTTGTAACTTTGCGCAACGTTCGAATAAAGGCATTCTATTTAAGGAAGTGAGAAGATTAATCACCATATTATTACTTGTGTTTCCGCTCATAGCCATGGCGCAAACTATCGGCAACAAAGGTGTCAACCCCGAGGATATGGATGTTGACATGGACAATCCTACCTTCGTGCCGATGGTGAAGATAGGCAAGGTGAAGCAAGGACGAGATTCCATTCAGTATGTGGAACTCAACAATATCTGGGTCTATCCGCAGCCGGTGTTTAAGAATGCTGCTCAGCGTGCTGCTTATAACCGTTTGGTTTACAATATCAAACGGGTGCTGCCCATCGCCAAGGAGTGTGACCGTATCATCATTGAGACAGGCGAGTTTTTGGAGATGTTGCCGAACAAAAAGGCTAAGGACGAGCACATGAAGAAGGTTGAGCAGGACATCAAACGGGAGTACACGCCACGTGTGAAGAAACTCACCTATTCGCAGGGCAAGCTGCTCATCAAACTCATCGACCGCGAGTGCAACAATTCCTCCTACGACCTCATCAAGGCGTTCCTCGGTCCTATCCGCGCCGGTTTCTACCAGTCGTTTGCCTGGATCTTCGGTGCCTCCCTGAAGAAACATTATGATCCCAACGGTGCCGACCGCATCACGGAGCGCATCGTCAGACAGGTGGAGGCGGGACAGCTATAGCCTAAGGCCTTTTTAAGTTTCAGGCTGAAGAGAGCCTGCCACGGCGATAGCTGGCTCTCAAGAATCTGTTTTTATCCGATGACATACTTGCTGCCGGGAAGATAGGATATTAGTTTTGACGTGATGGCGCAGCAGATATAAGTCAAGATGGCGATGCAGGGAATGGCGAGATACACGGGGATTCGGGGATCAGCCTGGTTGCCATTGATAAACCACTGAGCGATGGCGCCTAAGAAGAATATGTGCATGAGGTATACGCCGTAGGAGAGCTTGGACAGCTGAGTGATGATCTTGGGAGCCTTTTCCTGACAGATGCAGGAGAACATGACAAAAGCACCGAATGTAGCAAGCAGCACATTGGGTGTGCAGAACTCCCATGCCCACTCGAGCATCGGGGTCTCAATTACTTTTCCCGGCACGCCTGTGTGCCAGAAAGACCATGCAGTGAAGGCACTTCCTATGATAAAGCATGCTGCTCCTATCTTCAAGCGTTTAGCGCGATCCCAGTGGAGATGATGATGAATATAATGGGCAAGCACTAAATAACCTAAATAGCCGGAGACATACCAGAAAGCGTGGAAACCATTCCAAAAACATTCGCCCCATACCTCTTTATAGAGGTAGCGGTGAATCCATGGCATAAGAGTTGTGAACGCAAAGAGTCCGATAAAGATCTTCTCGTCTTTGGCACTGGCTTTCTCCAGCCAAGGTGATATCACAGGAATGATGAGATAAAGAGAGATGAGCGGGTACATAAACCACAGATGCCCTGCCGTGGGAGGAAAATTGAAAGGCAGCAGTTTCAGGTAGTCTAAGCTCTGCTCCCAGGTCATACCTCCCCATAAAAGAGGAAGAAAAGAATAGAGCAGCATGAATACGACGAAAGGCGGGAGAATGCGTTTGAATCGACGCTTGTAGAATTGTGACATGCTCATTCCTGGTTTCATAGGCACGAGCAGAAAGGCTGATACTACCATGAACAGAGGCACACAAGTGCGGGAGATGCCGCCATCGTAGAAGGCAACCCAGAAGCGGTTGCTTTCATTGGCCAATTCCGATACGTTGACACCAAGCTTAGGTGAGTCTGCGATATAGAAGTTCTCACTCGCATGAACGAGCATCACCATAAGCGGTGCTATGGCACGAATGTAGTCGATAAAGACTATTCTCTTTTTTTCCATTAATTGTTATTGTTTAGTTATGTGTTAATTCAAACATGGTTCATCTTCGTCTTTCATCAGCACTTCAACTGTGTTTGTGCAAAGTTAACTAAAATAATTGGTTTAACAAATATCAGTGGGCATAATTAGGTGGGTAACTATTTTGGGCGGCTTCTTTCTTCTAATCAGCAAAACTCTCAGAAAGAAGTCTGGTTTTATTGAGTACGATAAGAGCGAGATTATGCGTTCTCTCATGTGACTAAAGTAAGGAATGTCGTGAGAAGTGATGATTAAATCGAGTAGGAGGTAAACACTAATCTTAGGTGCTTATCTCCTTGCATATCTAAGTAATGCATTAAGAGTGTCAAGATTTATTTTTTTCAACCCCCTCTGAGAATCGATTCTTTTCGACTAAAGCGGAGGTCGGTCGGAAATAATGCGATTATAGACCGAGTTGGAAAATAACTGTCAATCAGCAGTTTATGATTTTTTAGCCTTCGCAAGACTTTTCTTATCCTCCAAAACACCCGACCTAACAGCGTTAGGTCGGGTACTTTACAGCGTTAGGTCACTGACATTTAACGGTAAAGTAACCTCCATAACCGTTGAATGTCAGTGGCATGACTATAGAAAGGTCGGTTCCTTATCCCTCTTTTTCACCCGGCAACCCTGTTTTTCTCCTTTCATACCGCCCTTTTGCGTTCTCTTTCACACCATTTCCGTTGTCCTGACTTTTTACTTTTTGTAAAGAAAATTGAGACTCGTCCGCTTACTTTCGCACCTGAGACGACCTGGTACAGGGGAGGATTTCATACCCTTCCTAAAAAATGACATCACCGCTGAAAATATGTCGGCCAGCTGATTTGATATATAAGTCGAACAATGTTTTAGGAAGGGCATGAATTCCTCCCCTATACTGACAACTCTGGCGGAACTGTGTCCTTGCCGGAAGATGCCACTTGTACAAAAATGACAGAGGAGCTGGTTACAATGGTGTCTGCTTCTTACTACGTGGGTCCCTCGATGTCGTCAAGTTGAATCATTTGATTGGCCGGGCAATATCCTTGTGAAGCTAAATGACGATATGGAGGAAAATAAAATTGTCAAACAGCTACCATACCCATATAAAAAATCCCGAGGTTAACCTCGGGATTTTTGTTGGCAGTCGAGACTGCCTAAATAGAATGGTAACCCAACAGATAGGCGTTTCTCGTTGACGTATAGTTTATCACGGTTGTTTTCACTGACAAAAACTCTGAAGTCATGCAGCTTGGACATCATCGTGAAGTCCTTGCGGAAATAGTTGACACTGTAGCCATGGTCTTATGTGCCCAGAACGTAATTCATGAAGCATTCCTGAAAGAGTTTTTGAAGTTCGTTATTTCCTCACTCTTGTTTGTTACAAGCAGAGAAGCAGTACCCGAAGACAATGCCGCTTGTAAAGAGCAAAAAAGAAAGGAGTGATAATAATGTTTTTAATGATATGACGCAACATAAAGTGGGTATGACTTGAGTGTGGTATTATTTTAACAGCAGAGAACTGATGTAATCATTATTGACGATGCAGTTTTTTAACCTTGAATTGATTATGAACTGTGTCAAAGCTTGCCTTGCTGAATCCTGATTTGGTCTGGATTTATATATAGAGAAATATGAAGAGCGGTCAGCCTGACTAAAATCCACTATACGTTGCCAGCCTGTCGGAGCTTTCACCGACACAAAACTCTCTCCGCCTATCTTCTTATAGGGCCAGAAAGTGTAGCCTATGCCAGCTTCTATCATCAGCTGGCACATCTTCCGCTGCCACTCATACGTTCGGTGACCAATCTCTCCCATGTACATCGGTCGATTGACAGAGTCTCGAAACGAGATGAAATCTTTCAGGTTTTCACCAGGCTCTCCATCATAGCGGTGGCATGTGAACATGACGTTTGCATCTTGGATGCTGTCGTGGAATACCTTGAAATTGAGATTCCACTGTGGTGCACCCAGAATGATGATGTGGCTACGATCTACACTCCGTATAGAGTCGATGCAACGCTCGTAGAGTGGCTCCAGCATTTTGTTCATTTCTTTATGCTCTGACCAGTAGTCTGCAATAGGCTCATTGAGTAGTTCAAAGCCAAGAATCTGCGAGTCATCCTTATAGTGTTCGGCTATCTTTTTCCATATACTGCAAAAGCGGTCTTGCTCGCTCTTGTCACAGAACAGCCATGGGTAGCCGTAACTGTCATCAATGTTGTATCCCGTCTGTCCGCCTGGGGCATCGTGCATGTCAAGTATGACATAGATATTATCCTTACGTGCCCAGCTGACAAGGCTGTCAATCCATATGAATCCGTCACCCTCGCCGGTACAGCCCATATAGTCTTCATCAGTGAACAAGCGGTAGTTGAACGGCAGGCGCAAGGTATTCACGCCTACAGAAGCAAGAAAGTGTATGTCCGCCTCAGTGATGAAGTTTCTCTTATAAGCATCCCAGAATTGTGCAGTAGTGTGGGGACCCACAAGTTCGCAGAGCATCTCATTGATTAATCGTGGGGAATTGGTCTTGTCGCCGAAGCCGAACATGTATCCCTCTGGATTAAGCCAATTGCTGATGTTAGCTCCCTTTATGAACAGGCTGCTGCCGTCGGGTTGCTTCAATTCTTTGCCTTGAACAGAGACAAACCGGTTGCCAGCTGGTCTGCCCCCGATAGAGAGTGCAAGAAAGAGAAGCATGACAATAAGAAAACTCTTTTTTTCCATCTTATTCATATCTAACATATTATTCCCAACCAGCGTTCTGGTGGATAGCTGTGTTCTGACTTATCTCCTTGAACGGATACGGAAGGAGAGTATTGCGTGTCTTAAAACCATATTTACCCTCGCTGTTGGCGGTGTAATAGTTGACAGAGCCGTCGACCTGCATCATTGGGTATACCTTTCCTTGGTCGGCAAGCATAGTGCCAGCTCCTGTTCCGTCATTATCTTTGTCCCATCGCAGCAGATCCTGATAGCGAACGCACTCGCCAAACAGTTCGAGTCGTTTCTCGTTCTTAATATCAGCAAGCGTGTAAGAGGGCTTCAGACTCACGTGCGCTCTATTGCGGATCATGTCCATATATTCCTTGACCTTAGTCTGATTGCCAATCCGCGAATAAGCCTCTGCGGCGCAAAGCAGCACTTCGGAGTAGCGCATCCATCTTAACGTATTAGTGTTGCACCCCCATGCAGACGCAGGACAGTCCTTTGCCTCATAGCGCAGCTTCCAGTCGAAGTAGCCTTCACCGTAGATGGGCTGTGAGAACTTCAATCCTTTGGCAACAAGCTGGTCGTATGTCTTGATTGTCTGATTGAGACGATAACCGTCTGGTCCCTCTTCAGCGACGAAAGCGTCATAGAGCGACTTGCGCGGAGAGCAAAAGCCGTATCCTGAGGCATAGAGACCAAAGTCTGAGGGCATGTTGCTGATATGGTCCATGCGCCAGTTGATCATTAGTGAATAATAGTTGGAGTTGTCATACTCATTGTTGACATCCTCCACTCGGTTGCTTTCAAACAGACTCTCGCAACCGTTACGGTTCGACGAAGTCAGCACGTCTCCGTAGTTTCCCTCATAAAGTTTATACAGACCAGAATTTATAACCTTTTCAAAAGCTTCTGTAGCTTCTTGGTATTTGCCCTGCCACAAATATGCCTTGCCCAGCAGGGCGTAGGCAAGTTCCTTTGTGACCCTGTAGTTGGTGTTGTCGTCCACGCTGCTCTTGGATACAAGCCGTCCTGAATTGATGGCATCAGTGAGGTCTTTCTCTACAAACGCCCACAGCTTTTCTGGAGTACTGTTCGGCTGGGTATATTCAGATGCTTCCAGCGGATGATCCACCAACGGTGGATTGCCCCACATTGATGTGAGCTCGAAATAGCTCCAGGCACGGAAGATCTTTGCCTCTGCTATCATCTGCTGTTTATAATTGTCATCAGGCTCCACGTTGGCTATCACCATGTTTGCCTTGTAGATAATCTGATAATAGGATGTGAACAGGTTCTCAATGTACGAGTTACTCGTATCGAAAGTGAACTCATTCATGGCCTCTAAGTCAGGGTTGTCATTCCTGGCTGAACCTCCTGCCCAGAAGTCGTCGGAGAAAAGGTTCTTCAGCAGTTTATAATAGAATTCTATATCGCGGTGCTGATAATAGATTGCAGCCACTGCCTCGCCTGCCTGCTCGTCAGTCTTATAAAATGTGCCGGTACTCAGGCTGCCGTGCTTCTCTATGTCAAGTTTATCATTGCATGACACAAACGTCATGGCTAAAAGAAGAAAACTTATGATTGTATATATCTTTTTCATTTTCAGCGTTGTTTTAGAAAGTTACGTTAAGACCCAATACGACCTTTTTAGATGTAGGATAGGCTCCCATGTCTATAGTAGTGATTTCAGGGTCAAAACCTACATAGTGTGTGAAGGTAAAGAAGTCTTCCAGAGACACGTAAGCTCTGAGGTGCGACATGGCAAGCTTGCTGACAAGACTTTTGGGGAAGTTGTATCCCAGCTGAATCTGCTTGATTTTGAAGTATGAGCCATCGAAGACATTGGCTGATGATACAGCGTATTTGGACATGTCGTTGGCAGCAGCTCTCGGATTGTGACCTGTGGGATTGCTCTGACTCCAGCGGTCTTCGGTAAAGTAGGTCAATTTGTTTATGGCATAGTCCTCGCGGTTGAGGCAACAGAAAATGTCGTTGCCCTGTGAACCGGACCCAAAGACGATGAGGTCCAAGTCTTTCCAGGCTGCTGTCAGCGTGATGCCATATGTGAAGTCGGGCAGTTCCTTGCCCAGATAAGTCTTGTCACCGTCTCCTATACTTCCGTTGGCGTCAAGGTCGGCAAAGGTCGGGTCACCTGTAGCCGGGTCAACACCAGTGTATTTATATCCATAATAGTACCAGGCTGGCTCGCCGACTTTGAACTTCGTAATCGTGGCATAGCCGGGATATTTGGTACCGTTGATACCGTCTGCGAGAGAAGGATGCAGATAGGTCACCTTGTTGTGAATCGTTGCGAGGTTGCCGCGTATGCTGTATCTGACAGGTCCGATATTGTCCTGCCAGCCAAGCTCTATCTCTACACCGCTGTTTTTTACGTCACCGGCATTTATAGGCGATACAGTGTTGCCTACTACGGTAGAGGGCATGATACCTGAGACAATGAGATCCTTGGTCTTCTTGTTGAAGTAGTCTATGGTGAACGACAGTCTGTCACGTAAGAAACGCGCGTCCAAGCCAAGATCAAGCTGCTCTGACGTTTCCCATTTCAGCTCGTCATTTCCTGTAGAAGAAGGTGCGTATGCGTTGGTGTAGCTGACTTCGTTGGAGAATGGATAATGGCCTATGCTCGTTATGGATGACAGCCATGAGTAGTTGCTTAGCGATGCTGTGGAACCATTCTGACCCCAACTGGCGCGAACTTTCAGATGAGAGAGCCAATTTTGAGTACCTGCCAAGAATTTCTCGTTGGAGATGACGTAACCTGCTGATACTGCAGGAAAATAACCCCAGCGCTTTTTGCGGGGTAATACTGACAGGTCGGCTGCATCTGCGCGCAGCGAGAACTGAGCATAATAGCGATCTGCATAATTCCAGCTGATACGTCCGAAATAAGAGTTTTTGCGGGTGTAGATTGGCTCTGCGCCTGACAACTCTTTAGTAGCGGTCGGTGTGGCGTAAGCAAAATACCAGAACAGAGGAGAGTCCTGCTGGAATCCGAGGTCACCGTCTCCGCCTGTATAGCTACCTTTAAGTCCAAATGTGCGGTCTTGGCTATACGATGTACCCAACATGACATTGATGTTATGCTGTCCTAAGTTTGTGTAGTAGTTTAGGAAGTTTTCCCATTGGTAAGATGTGGGTGTGTTGTCGCTGCCGGATACTGACAGATAGTTCTGAAAAGCCTGTTCGTTGGCATAGTAGTCGAAGTTGACACCGTATGACTCCTTTCCTTTCAGACTATAGCCAAGGCGGGAGGTAAAGGTTAATCCCTTGAATGGTGTGAAATTGATGTACGTAGTACCGCTCACACCAAACCCGCGGTTACGGTTGATGGATTTGTCACGTAGGATATAAGGATTCAGGTTATCGCTGGAGCTGAACGAAGATATGCCATAGTAGTTACCTTTGCCATCTGAGAGCAGCTCACCGCATTTGCCCGCTTGGTAGTTGTCATAGATTGTGCGCATATTTTCAGGCAGCTCGTCCAATGTATAGGTGGGACGTGTGAGGGGATCCAGCTGCAGCACACCAAGGAATAGGTTTTCATAGATACCGCTGTTGGAAGAATCGCTGACCCATGATGCCTTATAGTGTTCCAGCTGTGTGTTGGTGCCGACCTCCAGCCAAGGGAAGACTTTATAGCTGGCATTGATCATGCCCGTTATGCGCTGATACTTATCCTTGTTGCCCACGACGATGCCGTTGTTGTTCATATATGATGCTGACAGATAGAAGCTACCCTTTTCTCCTCCGCCTGAGAATGTGAGTGTGTGACGTGTCATGGTTGAGTTCTCAAATGCCACGTCAGCCCAATTGGTATTGGTCTTTGAATCCCAGTTCTTGTTGACATCGTCCATGGTGAAGTTGCCACGTTCTGTATAGTAGTCGATATATTGCTCCGCATTCATCACTTTTGGAGTCTTTGCAAGGCTCTGGCTGACAAACTGGAGGTTGTATGACAGCGTGCCTTTGCCTGCTCCTTTTTTTGTCGTAAGCAGGATTACACCATTACCTGCTTGTGCGCCATATATGGCTGCGCTGGCAGCGTCTTTCAACACTTCTATCGATGCTATGTCGTTGGGATCTATGTAGCTTATGTCATCGGCGATACGCCCATCCACAACATACAGTGGTGAGGTACTGCCATTGCTGCTGATACCACGTATACGCACAGACTGGGAAGAGCCGGGAGCTGCGGAGCTGCTCAGAATGTTCACGCCTGCAGTTTTTCCCTGTATTGCCTGCAGGGCATTGGTGGAAGTCCTGTTTTCAAGGTCTTCTGACTTCACGGAGGATATGGCTCCCGTCACGGAACTTTTCTTCTGGATACCATAGCCTACTACCACGACTTCGTCAAGAGCCTTTGTGTCCTCTTTCAGGGTCACATCCATGTTGTCAGAGCCTTTGAGCTCCTGATTGCTGAAGCCTATGTAGGACACTACGAATGTGGCACCATCCCTTGCCTCAATGTTGAAGTTGCCGTTAAGGTCGGTCACTACGCCGTTGGTTGTACCTTTCTCCATCACCGTGGCTCCGATGACTGGCTCACCTTGATTGTCCTTTACTACACCTGAATATTTTCTTAATGATGTCTTGGCGGGTTTAGGTTTAGGCGATGAGGAATGTTCTTTTTTCTGCTCTTTCTTGTCAGTTATGACGATTGACTTGTCCGAAATGATACTGTATGTAAGACCTCTTCCCTCTATAGCCTTGTTCAAGACATCCGTAACCGAGGATTTGCTGACATTCAGCGTGATACCCTTTTCATTGTCCAGAAGTCCGCTACGATAGGAAAAACGATAGTTTGTCTGCTTCTCTATGGCGCTAATCACTTGCTTTAGAGAAGCATTTTTGAGATGGATGCTGACTTTTTGTGCTGAAGACAATAGGCTAAGACAGCACAACAGCAATGTCATCATGCAACTTTTGATGTTTTGATGCTTTTTCATTTTATTTTTGAGATTGTAATTAGTTCTATAAAGCTATACAATGCTTTAATGAAAAAGTACCAAGAAAATGGAATTTATTTCAAAAAAAAATGGTCATCCTATTTGATGACCATTTCTATCTGCTTACCATGCCATTGTATTTCAGCGTGATATGTAGCCTGCAATATTTTCATTACCTCTGCAATATTATCAGCGGGAAGAATGCCTGTGAACTTGTCGGGCTGTCGAGTTGAACTGACTATGATTCTCACGTCGTAGCAGTCTTCCAGCGCCCCCACTACATCAGAAAGATCAGTATTATCAAACTTCATTTCTTTTGTCATCCAGGACGACATGCCTACAGTGCTCTTTGAATGGCTGACTGTTATCTGACCTGATGAACGGTCAAGCTTTGCAATGTCTCCAGGGAAAAGTATCTCTGACTTCCCAGTCTTCACAGCTGTAAAATCCACACTGCCCTCATCCAGAGACAGCTTTGAGATGTTGCTGTGTTGCTCTGTTCTCAGGTCAAACTTTGTACCCAAAACTTTTACACGCAGATTCTGATTGTTTATGACGAATGGGCATGATTTGTTTTTCGCAACAATGAAATATGCCTCACCGGTGAAAGATACCGTACGCTCTTTACGGTTGTATTCGGCTGGGCAATAGGATATTCGGCTGTTAGTGTTTAGACTTACTTTTGTGCCGTCAGGCAACACCACCGAGGCGCGTTCACCTTTACTTGTAGCGAAAGCTACTATGTTGTCGCTCCCTGACCTGTATAGACTGAAAAGATATACAGAGTTTACGACAAGAAGTGGCACAAGGACAGCCGCTATACGTAGTGCCCACTTGTAGATTTTCAGAGTGCGTAGAGAACCGTTGTTTACGGCATTGCCATCTTTGTCTTGATGCTGTAGTCGCAATGTCTTGTCAATCCTGTCTTTGACGATGTCTACTCTTTCGGGGGCAACCGTACTGCCATCAATGTTACCGTCCCAGACCTGAGCCATGCCTTGTGCGAGCTGCTCATCAGAGGCATTATTGACCTGCTGCCTAAGCTTTAGCAATTCATCATGCGATAACCTGTCGGCTCTGTATTTACTATTGAGTTCTTCCTGCTTCATTATGTGATATTATATCCCTTATAATAATGTATAACAAAAATCATGACCATAGATATTTCTGATTAACTAAAAATAACAAGAAAACCATGATTCCTATCTTGCTGTGCAGCATCTTCAGACCTGTAGAGAGCTGATTCTTTACCGTCTGCTCGCTAAGATTCAAGGTCTGAGCAATCTCCTTGTTTTTCATGCCGTCTATCTTAGACATCCTAATAACCTTCTGCTGCGTCAAGGGGAGTTCATTCAGGGATTGTTCCAGTTTTAAGACGAAATCGTCATATTCCAGCTTCTCATCCGGCATATGACCGTAGCTGACCGACTGAGAAATGGCATCGACATACTCTGCATATTCCGGCGAGTTAATTCTGCGCCGATAGAGGTTGATAAGTTTGTTGCGGGATATCGTGAAGAGAAGCGACTGCAATGACTGGGTGGCGTTGAGGCTTATGCGGTTCTGCCACAACTTCACGAAAGTGTCTTCCACCACTTCTTCAGCGTCCTCCCTTGATTTACAATACATTAGGCAAAAAGCATAGAGCCTTTTGCCATATATCTCGTAAATCTTATTGAATGCAGTTTCAGAACCATGAATAAGCTCATCCACTATTTGTTCGTAATCCATCAGTCATTTGGCTATAATATGCAAAATTAGCATTTCTAATTGAAAAATGCTAATTTTGCGGAAATAATATTATTATTATTCGATTTTTATATTATTATGCGATATCCATGACCGCTACCACTAAAAATGACAGGGAGGCAGAAAAACTTCTAAGACAAAATGATACGCTGCTGCGGCTTAAACGGCATGGTTTATTTTCATAGGCGGAAGGATCCTGTATGAATGCACAGAATCGGCAATACCGCTTTGCAGAATATTGACAATAAGTAAAGTCCTGTCAATGTCAGTTTGCAAAAGAGAACGCAAAAAGGGAGTGCAGAAGGTGGAAGATAGTGACGGAGGGTAAAAAATAAATCTTTACGGTTTGCACCTCATACAACTTCATCATCCGGCACTTCGTCTAAATGCATTACATGGGATTCATGATCGTATGATTTGTCTACATTGTCTCTGTCTGTGTTGCGGCATTCCGTACATCAGTCGGTGATTTTCCAAATTCATCTTTAAAGCAAACGCTGAGATAGGAAGGACTTGTGAAGCCCGTCTGAAAGGCAATCTCCGCAATGGTAAGGTCGGTGGTCTGCAACAGGCGTAACGCTCGTTTCAGACGGGCTTTGCGCAGCAGTTCATTAGGTGTGATGCCGATGAGCGCTTTTGTCTTGCGATAGAGCTGCATATAGCTGATATTCATGATGTCAGCTACTTTTGTCATCTTCAGCTTCGGATCGCCAAGGTTGTCCAAAACCGACTTGCGTAGCAATTCTATGAATTGTTTGTCATTGCCCTTGATATTTTTTACGGCTTTCGCCCATTCGGAATTGTCGTCAAAGACTTCTTTCAGGCGTTTATGGTTATGAAGCAGATTGCTGACGCGTGCCAGCAGAACCTCAGCGCTGAAGGGCTTGGTCATATATTCGTCGGCACCATGGTCGAAACCCTCAATGCGCTGTGCCTCTTGCGACCGGGCGGTGAGCAGAATGACGGGGATGTGGCAGGTGCTGCTTGTCTGCTTGATAATTTTGCAATACTCCAATCCGTTCATCACGGGCATCATAATGTCGCAGATGACAAGATCAGGTATATACTTTTGGGTCATACTGACACCCTCTTTACCATTTTTAGCCTCCAAGACATTGTACTGTTTCTCCAATATGCTCCTCAGATAATAACGTATGTCATCATTGTCATCGATGATAAGAATCTGTTCGCGGGATTCATCTTTATTGATGAGATCGTCGGCTAATGTTGTCGGTGCCGCATTCTTTTTCTCTTCTTTACGTTCAGCATTCTGTTGAGGGAAAGTTGTTGTAGAAGTATCAACGATATTCTTCCGGTCTTTATCAAAGGTCAGCACCCCATCGATAAGCGCTGAAAGTTGATGGATGTTACGCCCCATCATTTCTACCATGGTTCGGTCTTCCCCTTTCAGCGTACTGCTTTCAAGCAACTGGTCTATGGGTCCGGCAACCAATGTGAGTGGCGTACGCAACTGGTGGCTGGCAGTGGTAAAGAAGTCTATCTTCTCTTTATCCAATTGAAGGATCTTACGGTTCATCTGTTCCTTCGTTTTACGCAGATAAGTCTGGTAGACAGCAATGACAATGAGCAAGATGACCACAAGGAACGCCATGATAAGTATGATTCTCTGACTTTGGTTCAAGCTGACATACCTGTCAATGTCATTATATAATAAAGAGAGGTTGGCCATTTGGTTGAGCATCTCATTATTCTGCATATTCACGATGGCCGCATTGTCTTTTGTGACCAAGGCAGAAGAAAGAATATTGATACGTTTGAATGATTGGTGCTGCAAGATGCGCATGGCAAGGGGTATGATCCTTTCTCCCTTGGTGGGGTAGATGTATGATGCCGTGAGCTTTCCCTCGCTGACCCATTCCACGCCTTGGTTGGGTCCGGGAAGCCCATCAATGCCCACGAACTTGATGTCTTTCTCCATCCCTAAATCTTTGGCTCCAAGATAAGCACCGTAAGCCTCACCGTCATTATGACCGAACACACAAACCGGTCTGTGACCTTCCTTGAGCAACTGGCGCATCAGGCGACATGGGGTGTTGATGGTCCAGTCACCTTTCAGTGTGGTCACCTTGATGTGCTTCCTGCTGTTTCTGATGCCTTCCATAAACCCTCGGTGGCGCTCTTCTACGGGGGTAGACCCTTCCAGACCGGTGATCTCTATTATTTCGCTGCCGTCGGTCGCTATCGCTGCCACATACTGCGCCATGGTTCGGCCGATGGCAACATTATCCGCACCTATAAAAGCCGTATATTTCTTTGATCGAGACATTCGGTCATAGAGAATAACAGGGATTCCTTTGTCATAAGCACGCTCAATGGCTGGAGAGACAACCTGGGCATCACTGGGAGAGACAACAAGAAGGTCGATACCATTGGCCACCAGAGAGTCTATCTGTGCCACTTGCCGCTGACTATTGTTATCGGCTGACACTATCGAGACATCTACATTATTATATTGATATTGCCCGATTCTTATCTCGCGGTTGGCTTTTATTCTCCATCCGTCGTTGCTGCATTGTGATACTCCGATATGGTAACGTCGAGGCCCACATGACAGAAATATGCATAGACAGGATACGATGACAGGGAGCAACACCACGATGAAAATGCGCCCGCTATGATGCAGAGGTCCTTTCAAAGACATTTTAGGGTACAGCTGTTTCATGGGCTTTTCTAATTCTGATTGTCTGCCACAAAGATAAATCTTTTCTTGCAATTACAAGCACGCATGGAGAGATTTTTCCCACTTTTTATTAATATTCTTTCATCGTCATTGAAAATTCTTTCATGTAGCGATATTAATAGATGATGAAAGAAATTTATACGGATACATATTGTTGTATTTATTAAATTTGCAGCGAAAACGAATAACAACTTTAAATAACCACAATTTATCATGAACCAAACAATTAGGTTACTATTGGGAGCGATGGCATGTTGGTATGGGCTGACAGCGCATGCTCAACAGGACGGCCAAATCACTGGTACGGTGGTGGATGGCACAGGGGAACCGGTGATTGGTGCTACAGTCATGCAGCAAGGCACGCACAATGGAGTAGTGACAGACATTGATGGAAAGTTTGTCATTAAAGTACCGGCTGGCAGTAAACTCACTATTTCTTATATAGGCTTCAAGACGGCATCAACGTCGGCTGCCGACAATATGAAAGTGGTGCTGCAGGACGACAGTAAGGAGCTCAACGAAATTGTTGTCACCGGCTACACCGTTCAGCGCAAGGCTGACCTTACAGGTGCCATCTCCGTTGTCAGTGTGGATGAGCTTGCCAAGCAGAATGAGAACAACCC
The DNA here is from genome assembly GCA_900315955.1 of uncultured Prevotella sp. Taxonomy (GTDB): domain Bacteria; phylum Bacteroidota; class Bacteroidia; order Bacteroidales; family Bacteroidaceae; genus Prevotella. The sequence goes on along the minus strand of ONBC01000033.1, from coordinate 4,562 downwards.
CATGAAGGCATTGCAGGGAAGGGTACCGGGAATGAACATTTCCGCTGACGGATCACCGTCAGGCTCGGCTACCGTGAGAATTCGTGGCGTGGGTACGCTCAACAACAATGATCCGCTTTACATCATCGACGGCGTGCCTACAAAGGCAGGCATGCATGAGCTCAACGCTGCCGATATCGAAAGCATCCAAGTGCTCAAGGACGCGGCTTCGGCTTCTATCTATGGTAGCCGCGCTGCCAACGGTGTCATTATTATCACGACGAAGAAAGGTAAGAACGGCAAGGTGAAGGTTGATGTCGACGCTTCCGTGGCTGCCTCCATGTATGCCCATAAGATGGATGTGCTCAATGCCAAGCAATATGGTCAGGTGTTGTGGCAGGCCTATGTGAACGACGGTATGGATCCAAACACGAACGGTTTGGGCTACCACTACAACTGGGGCTACAACACAGCAGGTTATCCTGTGCTCAACAGCATCAGCATGTCGAAATATCTCGATGCTGCCGGCACGACACCCGCCGCAGACACCGATTGGTTTGACGAGACTACGCGCACCGGTGTGGTGCAGAACTACAATGTGGCGGTGAGCAACGGCTCTGAGCGTGGCTCTTCCTATTTCTCGTTAGGCTACTATAAGAATCTGGGTATCATCAAAACTTCCGACTTCGAACGCTTCTCAGCACGTATGAATACGGAATACGATGTTATCAAGAACGTGTTGACCTTAGGCGAGCACTTCACGCTGAACCGCACTTCTGAGGTGCAGGCTCCCGGCGGATTCTTAGAGAACGTCCTGCAGTTCAACCCCTCTCTCCCCGTCTATACCACCGATGGCAGCTATGCTGGTCCTGTGGGCGGCTATCCCGACCGCGAGAATCCTGTAGCACGTCTGCAGCGCAACGCCGACAACCGGTATACCTACTGGCGCGCGTTCGGCGACGCTTATATCAATCTGCGTCTTTTCAAGGGGTTCAACCTCCGTTCAACCTTCGGTCTCGACTATGCGCAGAAGCAGCAGCGCTTCTTCACCTATCCTATTACTGAGGGCAACGTCGCAACATCCACCAATGCTGTGGAAGCAAAACAGGAGCATTGGACCAAATGGATGTGGAACGCGGTGGCGACCTATAACTTCGCCAAGGACCAGCATCGTTTTGATGCCATGGCGGGTATGGAGCTGAATAGGGAGGATGACATCAACTTCTCCGGTTATAAGGAGAATTTCATTATTCTCAACCCCGATTATATGTGGCCCAGTGCCGGTATGGGCTCTGCACAGGCGTATGGAGGCGGTGAGGGATATTCACTGATTTCCTACTTCGGCAAGGTCAACTATACCTATGCAGACAAGTACCTCGCCTCGGCAACAGTACGCTATGACGGTTCGAGCCGCTTTGGTAAGAACAACCGTTATGCTGTCTTCCCCAGTTTCTCCCTGGGATGGCGTATCAGTGAGGAGAAGTTTATGAAAGCCAAGTGGCTTGACGACCTCAAGCTGAGGGCTTCATGGGGACAGACCGGTAACCAGGAGATCTCCAATATTGCCCGGTATACCATCTATGAGAACAACTATGGTGTCACGGAGAATGGCGGACAGAGTTATGGTACGTCTTATGACATTGCCGGAACCAATGGCGGACAAATACTCTCATCGGGTTTCAAGCGCAACCAGATAGGCAACAACGACATCAAATGGGAGACAACGACCCAGACAAATTTAGGTGTCGACTATGCGCTCTTTGGCAATGCTCTCTACGGCAGCTTCGACTGGTATTACAAGAAGACCACCAATATCCTTGTGCAGATGGCTGGCATCGCAGCTATGGGCGAGGGTAGTACGCAGTGGATCAATGCCGGTGAGATGGAGAACAAGGGTGTGGAGTTCAACTTTGGTTACAGGAAGAACACCCGCTGGGGACTGAAATATGACATCACCGGTAATATCGGTACCTATCGTAATAAGATTACCAAACTCCCCGCTACCGTTGCAGCCAATGGCACCTTCGGAGGTAATGGTGTGAAAAGTGTCATCGGACATCCTATGGGCGCGCAGGTGGGATATGTCGCCGACGGAATCTTCAAGAGCCAGGATGACATTGACAACCACGCCAAGCAGAATGGGGCTGCTATAGGCCGTATCAGATGGAAAGACCTCAATGGCGACAATGTGATAACAGAAGCCGATCAGGACTGGATATACAATCCCGTGCCTGACTTAACCTATGGCCTGAACGTCTATCTGCAATACAAGCAGTTCGACTTCACGATGTTCTGGCAGGGCGTACAAGGGGTTGATATCATCTCAGACTTGAAAAAGGAGACCGACATCTGGGCTGGATTGAACGTCGGATTCCTCAACAAAGGCACACGTCTGCTTGATGCCTGGAGCCCGACAAACCAGAATAGCATTATCCCGGCACTCTCACTGAGCGACAACAACAATGAGAAGCGTGTATCATCCTATTGGGTCGAGAACGGCTCTTATCTGAAGTTGCGCACCATACAGTTGGGCTATAACGTCCCCGAGACGCTGGCAAAGAAACTGTATATGCAGCGGTTGAGATTCTACGTCAGTGCGCAGAACCTGCTCACGATACATTCATCAAGTTTTACGGGCGTGGACCCGGAGAATCCCAATTATGGCTATCCTATTCCTTTGAACATCACGTTCGGAGTGAATGTAACTTTCTAATATAATAGATACAACAATGAAAAAGTCCATATATATAGGAGCCTTGGCTATCAGTCTGCTGACGGCCAGCTGCTCCGACTTCCTTGACAAGCAGACGCCGCAGGGCGTCCTGACGGATGATCAGGTGAAGTCGTCACAATACGTCGATAATCTCGTCATCTCAGCCTATGCCGTCTGGATTTCCGCTGAGGACATCAACTCCTCGTTCTCTATGTGGAACTATGATGTACGCAGTGACGACGCCTACAAAGGCGGCAACGGCACCAGCGACGGCGACGTGTTCCATCAGCTCGAAATCTCGCAGGGTATCCTGACGACGAACTGGAATATCAGCGACATGTGGCAGCGGTTGTACAACTGTATCTCCCGTGTCAACACTGCTATTGCGCTGCTCGACCAGACGGATGAGGCTACCTATCAGCTCAAGAACGAGCGCATCGCTGAGATGAAATTCCTGCGGGCTTACGGACATTTCCTTCTCAAACGACTGTATAAGAACATCCCGTTCATTATGGATGAGCATCTCACCACAGAGCAGTACAACGAGCTCTCAAACAGACAATATAGCAATGATGAAGGCTGGCAGCTCATCATCGATGACTTAGAGGAAGCCTACAAGACACTGCCGGTCACACAGACTGATAAAGGACGGCCTACAAAGGCTGCGGCTGCCGCTTTCCTCACAAAGGTCTATCTCTATAAGGCATACCATCAGGACGATCCCAACACCAATGAGGTGACGAGCATCAACAAAGATGACCTCGCCAAGGTGGTGGAATACAGCGATCCGGCTATCTACACCGCCGGAACGACGGTACGAAATATGGCAACCTCAATTGGAGCTACGGTCTGATCGTACCCAATATCCCCGGCGTCACCGATGGTGGATGCGACTTCTACAAGCCGAGTCAGAATCTCGTCAACGCCTACCGTACCAGTGCCGACGGACTGCCCTTGCTCGATACTTACAATCAGAAAGACTATGACAAGAGCACCGACTATGCCGACCCGCGCCTCTTCCTCACCGTCGGCATGCCAGGACTGCCTTATGAGTTCAATCCCAAATACATGATGGACAACAGTGCCGCCTGGAGCCGCTCCAACGGTCTTTATGGCCATTATGTCACCCTCAAGCAGAATGTAGACCCTGACCTCGTGGGTTCCTATCTC
>ONBC01000033.1:0-675 GCA_900315955.1 uncultured Prevotella sp. | reverse complement strand
GAGCCGCTCCAACGGTCTTTATGGCCATTATGTCACCCTCAAGCAGAATGTAGACCCTGACCTCGTGGGTTCCTATCTCATCAAGGGCTCCTGGTGGGGCTCCTCCGAGAACCGTATCGTCTTCCGATATGCCGATGTGCTCTTGGAACGTGCCGAGGCGCTCGTACAGCTCAACGACGGACGCATCCCAGAGGCCATCAGCCTCGTCAACCAACTGCGGCAGCGTGCCAAGCAGAGTACCAGCGTCATCGCCAACTATCAGCACGACTATGGCGTGAAGATGAATATCGCCACCTTCAAAGGCACCTATGACCAGGCCCAGGCGCTGAAGATTGTCAAGATGGAGCGCCGCTTGGAGATGGGCATGGAGTGTGAGCGATTCTTCGACCTCGTGCGCTGGGGAGAAGCCGACAAAGTCCTCAACAAGTACTACGCTGAGGAGGCCAACGACTGCTCCATCTACACTGCTGCCCATTTCACTAAGAACAAAAACGAATACCTGCCCATTCCATACGCTCAGATAGCGGCTTCCAATGGACATTACACACAAAACATAGGAGAATGGTAACGATGAAGACAAAGATTTTCTCTATTCTATACGCTGTTGTCATGATATTGGCTTTGTCGGCCTGCTCCGACTCCAATGTCTCTGACCTGCTGCTCAACGGCAACTGT
>ONBC01000081.1 GCA_900315955.1 uncultured Prevotella sp. | reverse complement strand
GAGCAGACCGTCGAGCGTCGCTTTGTTGATGCCGTCGGGAAGGTCGGCTTTATGCTTCGAGGTATAGGCGTAGACATGGAGGCCGAAAGCCAGTGCCACCTGAGCTACGCGCATACCGATATGTCCAAGTCCGATGATACCGATCGTTTTGCCGACGAGTTCCGGCAGGGGCGTGTCCCAATAACAGAAATCCGGATTCTTTGACCAGCGGAGACCTTTGTCCGGATGTTTCGACACACGGTCCTGATGGGCATAATGACCAATCTGATTCGTGATGTTCAGGATATGCGCAAAGGTCATCTGCACCACGCTCTCTGTCGAATAAGACGGTATATTGCAGACCACCACTCCATGTCGGTGGGCCGACTCGGTGTCGATATTGTTGTAACCCGTTGCCAGGATGCCGATATATTGAAGTTTTGGCAGACTACTGATAACCTTATCGGTCATGTTTATCTTATTGATGAACAATATCTCGGCATCTTTGGCGCGGTCGAGGACCTCCTCGGGCTTGGTGCGGTCATAGACGGTCAGTGTGCCAAACTCTTTCAACGGCTCCCAGGAGAGGTCGCCGGGGTTGGCGGTATATCCGTCGAGTACAACGATGTTTTTCATAGATCTTGTATTTTTATCGGTTGTTTCTTCATTCTATCTTTCATTCATTCTTTGTACCGCTCTCCCCAGCAGTTGAGCATGCGCTGATAGGGCTTCTCCTCGGCTGGCGAGTGCTGGGCATGCCAGAAGCGTTTGTCCTTCAAGGCTTCGGGGAGATATTGCTGGGGCGTGAAGTTACCCGGATAGTCGTGCGGATATTTGTAACCATCGTGATAGCCCAACTGTGCCATGAGTTTTGTCGGCGCATTGCGGATCGGCAGCGGTACCGGCTGATTACCGCTCTGTCTCACTTCCTCAATAGCCGTGTTGATACCCATATAAGCGGAGTTGCTCTTCGGACTCGTGGCGAGATAGACCACCGCCTCGGCAAGGGGGATGCGACCTTCCGGCCATCCGATCTTCATCACGGCATCGAACGCGGCGTTGGCAAGGAGCAGGGCATTCGGGTTGGCGAGCCCTATATCTTCGGCAGCAGAGATGACGACACGACGGGCAATGAACTGTGGGTCCTCGCCTCCCTCGATCATCCGCGCCATCCAGTAAAGAGCAGCGTCGGGATCAGAGCCTCGGATGCTCTTGATAAAAGCCGAGATGATGTCGTAGTGCATATCCCCCTGTTTGTCATAAGCAAGCGGGTTGGTCTGCAGCTCTTCCTCTACGCGTTTGTCGGTGATGACGACATCGTTGCTGTTTGCCGACTCGACCATCAGTTCAAGGATATTGAGCAGTTTGCGTGCGTCGCCCCCGCTATAGCGCATCATGGCATCCGTCTCCTTCAAGTCGATATGCTTCTTCTGCAGTTCGCTATCCGTAGCGACAGCCCGATCGAGGATCTTCTGCAAGTCACCTTTCTCGAGCGACTTCAACACATATACCTGGCAACGGGAGAGCAGAGGTCTGATGACCTCAAACGATGGGTTCTCTGTCGTGGCACCAATGAGCGTCACGACACCACGCTCCACAGCGCCTAACAACGAGTCTTGCTGCGACTTGGAGAAACGGTGAATCTCATCGATGAAAAGGATCGGCGAGGCATTGTTGAAGAAACGGCCGCTCTTGGCTTTCTCTATGACCTCACGCACCTCCCTCACGCCACTCGTCACGGCGCTGAGGGTATAGAACGGCACTTTCATCTCTGAAGCGACAATCTCCGCCAGTGTTGTCTTGCCCACGCCCGGGGGTCCCCAAAGGATGAAGGAAGATATTCTGCCGCTTTCTATCATCCGCCGCACTACTCCACCCGGTCCGACAAGATGTTCTTGTCCGACATAATCGTCGAGGGTGCGCGGACGCATTCGTTCTGCTAATGGTTCCATGTCTTTTGTTTTTTTTGTAGTCCGGAAGTTCGGAAGTTCTGAATTTAAGAAGTCCGGACTTCCAAACTTAAAAACTTAAAAACTTAAAAACTTCCAAACTCCTATAAAATTATATTGGCCGCGCAATGCGGATGCCCAAGGCGGATGTTTGCTTGGAGAGGTAAGTACGAAGCAGATTATGATCTTCTACCACTTTATGATAGAGCGAGGAGGCATTGAGCATATGCAGTCCGTCCTTATGCCAGGCAGCAATGCCAATATGACTGATCTCCAGGCCTTTCTTCACTGTCACGATAGCGATGATATCCCCGTCATGAACTGTCTTTCTCAGCAGACTGCTGTTGTTGACGGCATTCTTGGGGATATAACGCTGCTTTGTGCCCGTGATACTTTTTTCCATCTCAGCAATCTGCTTGATCCACTGTGGCCTGCCTTTCAGCATCGGATAACTTCCAAGGTGGGTCGTCATGTAATCGGCCTTCACCGTCTGCACGCCGGAGAAGGGAGGGTTGGGCGACTGGATGTTAGCCACGATCCGCTCCCGTGTGTTCTCCTGAATCCAATAAGTGAAGTAATGCTGCCGGGTAGGATATGAGACCACGCCGTTGCGATAGCGTATCTGTCGGAGGTTTTGACAGAATCCTGCAAAACTCGGCTGGCCTTTAGCCATGCTTCTTGCCAGTGCCAGCACCGTCTCTACATACGTGGTGCAGTCGAGTTGCCGAAGATTGACAACCAGTTGCTCCTGACTGTTCTTCTCCAGCGTCTTAGCCACATAAGGCACACCACGCAGGGCACGCCCGAAGAACAGCATATAGGACGCCATCGACTTGCTTTTCAATGTTTTGGCTTTCTTCATCAACGTCACAACCCGCAAGGAGTCTGGCTTCGTATAATCCACCCTCTGAGCCAAGACGTTGACCGTCAGCAAGAGGGAGAAGATCGTTATAATCAGTTTTTTCATTTCTTATTGTGCTTTTTACGATAACTGCTTTTTAATCCAAAATTATATCCTACATAGACATATACATTTCCAAATGTCGAGTTGGCGGAAAACTTCGATCTCCGATAATTGTAAGTGTGAAAGACGGCACTGGCTCCTGCATACCACCGCATATTGTTCCAAACGATGCCTGTCCTGCCCACACCGTCAATCATGAGATTCTTAAAATCGAAGTTTCGGAAGAAATCCCGGGAATTTTTGTTGGCGGTTCCTGTCAGCTGCTTATAGCCCAGTGCCAGTTGCATAGAGACATCGAAGAGCCAGTTGTGGGCAAACACCCAGTTGTAGGCGTAGCCGCCACTCAAAGAAAAGTCGGTGTAACTGATATTGGTGGAGTGCATACTGGTGTCAGCGACCGCCACAGAGGTCCCTGCTCCTACCTTATCATCCATCAGTTGGTGAAACTTATCCCAGTCGACATTCAGCGAGTGGCGGGAATAGCTCATTCCTGCCAGCGCACTGCCTGCCGAACGGCGCTGAACCGTACTCTGACTGTAGGCGGCGGGATAAGAGAATTTGCTGTGATTGAAGATATAGTAGAGGTTGAAGCCTCGCTCCGACGTCTCGAACCCGTCGAAGTATACTTTCCGCATGGCATTGTTGACCGCCTCGTTTCCAAAGTTTACCCTACTGATACGATAGTTGTCACCCGACTTGCGGTAAAAGAGGTCCACGCCAAGCTGTGGAGCATAAAGGCTGAGCGCCACGGCTTCCCGTGCCTCATTCTTCAGTCGCTTAATATCGATCGTATAGCCTATGAACACGAAACGCCAACCAAAGTACGGACCTAATTTATAGGATGGCTCAGGAGCAAAGACCACCGAATGGTCGTCCTGAAGTTTCAACGTATAGCCTTCAAAACTGGTCGTGTTTTGAAGCATCACGGTGAAGTTGTATTTCTGTGGCTCGATATAGTTGGTGTCTACCCGTGAGAAATTGCGTACCATCCTTCGGAAAGCAGACAGTTTCTTCTTCGGGGGAGTCGGTATCGTGTCCGCAGCCGTAGCCTCTGACAGGACGGTAAAGAGTATAAATATCAATAGGGGCAATGTGCGCATTAAGAATCAGAACTTTTTCAAAATTGTGTGATGTTATATACGCTTTATTATCAATGAGTTGTAAAAAATTGAGTTAAAATAGGGAAACTGTTGGCTATGAGAGGGCGGGTTGGGGAGGCCCACAAGCGTGGCATTACAGGCTGGCGAGCCACTTCTTGCCATTCTTGGTGTTGAGCCAGATGAGGAATGCAATACCGCAAATGGCGATTGCTGTGAATGTCATTATCATTACTATCATAGCGTTACCTTTCTATAGTGCTGCATGCCATTCTTTCCCCTTCTTGGTGTGGAGCCATATTATTAAGCCGATGCCGATCAGACTGCCTACGGCAAAAGTGAGTATTAACCAAATCATGTGTGTTATTTTTTGATAATGAAGTAACCTAAATATGCGAATATAGAAGTAAAGAACACTCCTAATGCTAAAAGCAATGCGAGCATTGTGCTGTCTGCATCGGTAAGGAAGAAAGACACAAGATCCGCTGTGACCATAGCCGCAAAGCTTGTTTTTGCGAGGTCATAGAAGAACTTGCCGAGGTTCTCACGGCTTGATCTTTCTTTTTCCTTTGTTTCTTTCTGCGTAACCATGATTACAGCAAATTGTTACGCTCAAGCCAATGGCGACCTTTTGGGGTTCGCCACCAAATCAAAACGGCGGCACAGGGGATGCCTATCATCAAGAGAAAAACGATCGTACCCATATTTTATTCCTTTCCTTTTTTGTTGTCTTTTTCTTTTAACAGTGTTACTCCTATGAAAAACAAGAGGGCTGCTACTACCAGACTAAGCAGATAGATGAGCCAGCGTACATCTTCAAGGTCTTTGACCAGGGACGTGACGAACACACCGGTGATGAAGTATTTGGCGATGTCGATAAGGCTGTTTCCTAATTTTTCTTTCCACATGGTAAATATAGTGATATTTGGCGGTATGTGCAAATATTGCACTAAGTGCGTGGGCCGGAGTGGCTGAGTTGTATTACAGGCTTGCGAGCCACTTCTTGCCCTTTGATGACTTCAGCCATACAATGAAGGCGACGGCGAAAAAAAAGCACCACTGCGAAAAATATTGTCAAGTAATCCATGTCCCTTTATTTTAATAATTGATGTTGTTCTTATTTTAAGATGATATTTCCTATCCAGGCGAATGCTATTGTGCAAAGGATGCCAAGGAGTATTTTTATCATGGGCAAATATACTGCTTTTTGTGGGTATGTGCAAATGTGGGCTATGTTCGCTGATTGTTCCCGTCTGGTACCGCGGTGTGAGTCTGAGGATGCAGACGATGGGCCAGATGCTGATGATTACTAACTATATATAGGCACTTTCCATATAGATGAGAAATGCGGATATATGGCTGTTAAAATTTTCCCAAGATTCGATCCATGACCCAGTTGACAGGCGTAGCACTGACCGATGTGGCGGTACACGTGTCTATGCCCTGCAGATGACGGATGACGGAGGTGATGATAGGCAACTGTACGTAAGGAGGGTTCGGAACAATGATACTGCGTGACCCTGCGTTGTTGATGAGTTGGATCGGGTCATAGTTGTACACACTGAACGAGAGGATGCCCTTGTCGCCGATCACGGTGATATTGTCGGCCTTGGCACTCTCATGACCCACAAAACACCAGGAGGCACTGCCTGAGATGCCACTGTCGAAGATGAACGCAGCGGAGATAGTGTCCTCGGCCTCATAGAGATGCTCCCGGTTCGTAGGATAACCATGGGCTCGCACAATCGTTCCAAAGAGTTCCTGCAGCAGATCGAGCTGATGAGGAGCAAGATCATAGAAATAACCACCCCCGGAGATATCGGGCTGCAACCGCCAGGGCAAAGACGACGAAACATTATAATCGAGTTCACGCGGGGGAACTGCGAACTGTAGTTGCACGGTCAGCACCTTGCCGATACTGTCGGTGGCAATGAGCTTTCTTACTTTGATGAAATAAGGAAGATACCGGCGGTAATAAGCCACAAAACAAGGCACTCCCGTCTGCTCGCTGATACGATTGACGCGGATACAGTCCTCATAGTTGGCAGCTAAGGGTTTCTCTACATAGCACGGCTTACCGGACCGCATACACATGATCGCGTATGTAGCATGGGAGGATGGAGGCGTAGCGATGTAGACGGCATTGACGTCCGGGTCGTCGACGAGCTCCTGCGCATCGGTGTACCACTTAGGGATGCCATGTCGTTTGGCATAGGCTTTCACACGCTCTTCGTTACGGCTCATCACTGCCACAACACAAGAGCCCTCCACTTCGTTGAAAGCTGGTCCGGACTTTTTCTCCGTGACCTCACCACAACCAATGAAGCCCCATCTGATTTGTTTCATGATTTGAATTGGTTCAGAAGAATTATCTCACACGGATTCCATAAACCCGTGTGAGATAAAGAATTATTCTATGTAGTAGGCTTTATTTCAGCCCGAGGCTCTTCTTGATAGCCTCGATTTTCTCCATGCCCTTCTTGTCAAGTGTCTCATACTCAGAGGCGTCGTGCATCACACCCTTCACTTCGATGTAGAACTTGATCTTAGGCTCTGTGCCAGAAGGACGGACGCTGACCTTTGTGTCGTCGTCGCAGAACCACTGCAGCACATTGCTTGTCTCGGGCATGTTGAGCTTTGTCTTGTTGCCCTTGTCGTCAGTAGCCTCAAGCGTCTTGTAGTCTTTCCACAGCACGACCTTGGAGCCACCCAGCTCCTTCGGAGGATTGGCACGGAAGTCGGCCATCATCTGCTGGATCTCTTCAGCACCAGCCTTACCTGGACGCTCCACGTTCACCGTGAACTCCTTGGAGAAGCCGTACTCCTTATAGATATCCATCAGAATGTCATAGAGCGACTTGCCCTTGTCCTTGGCGTAAGCGCAGATCTCTGCCAACAGCGAGCAGGCTGACACGGCATCCTTATCGCGCACGAAGTCTTCAGCCAAGAAGCCGTAGCTCTCCTCGCCGCCGCCGATATACTGCTGCTTGCCCTCCGAGAGACGAATCTCCCGGGCGATCCATTTGAAGCCGGTGTAGCAGTCGCGCATCTCCACGCCCTGCTTGTCAGCAATCTTCTTGATGAGCTCTGTCGTCACAATGGTCTTGACGATGAAATCGGTCGGTTTCAGCAACCCTTTGGCCTTACGGTTAGAGATGATGTACCACAGGAAGATCATGCAGGTCTGGTTGCCGTTGATGAGCACCCACTCGCCCTTGTCGTTCTTGCACGCCATGCCCACACGGTCAGCGTCGGGGTCAGAAGCCATCAGGATATCAGCGTCAAGCTTCTTGGCATCACGCAGGCCCAGGGTCAATGCCTCGGCAAACTCAGGGTTCGGACGATCCACCGTCGGGAAGTTGCCGTCCTTGATCATCTGCTCGAAGACGCAGTGCACATTGTCGAAGCCCCAGTAAGCCAAAGAGCGCGGGATGATGACACGACCGGCGCCATGAAGCGGTGTGTAGACGATCTTCAGGTCATGCTGCTTCTTGATAACCTCCGGATCGATGCTGATGGTACGGATCTTGCGCAGATACGGCTCGTCGATATCCTCACCGATGATCTGGATAAGATCTTTGTTGCCTTGGAACTTCACGTCGGCGATGGTGCACTTGTTCACCTCGTCGATGATACCCTTGTCGTGCGGAGCAAGGACCTGAGCACCGTCCTCCCAGTAAGCCTTGTAACCATTGTACTCGCGGGGGTTATGGCTGGCGGTGATGTTCACGCCGCCCTGAGCCTTGAGGTAACGGATGGCGAAGGAGCACTCCGGGGTCGGACGAAGATCATCGAAGAGGTAAGCCTTGATGCCGTTGGCAGAAAAGATGTTGGCCACGGTCTCAGCATACAGGCGACTGTTGTTGCGACAGTCATGACACACAACAACAGAGATTTCCTTGCGGTCCTTAAAGTTTTTCTTTAAGTAGTTGGCAAAGCCCTGAGTAGCCATACCTACCGTATAGATGTTCATACGGTTTGATCCTGCACCCATGATACCGCGCAGACCACCTGTACCAAACTCCAGGTCTTTATAGAAACTCTCAATGAGGTTGGTCTTGTCGCTGTCATCCAGCATTTTCTGTACGGCCTGACGGGTCTCCTCATCAAAGGCGGGAGTCAGCCATTGCTTAGCCTTAGCCTCGCATTGAGCGATAAGCGCTTTGTTATTATCCATAACTAATAGGGTTTAAAAAGTGTTTTACATATTTTTATGTCGCAAAGATAACATTTATTTTCCTAATAACGGGTTGTGAGCAAATTAATTTTTGTAAATTTGCAATTGTAACACTGTAACACTGTAAGATAATAAAATAATATGTATTTATCCGGAATAACCATCGCTTTGGCCACATTTTTTATAATAGGGGTATTCCACCCCGTTGTCATCAAAACCGAATATTATTTCGGCACGCGCCCTTGGTGGCTCTTTCTTTTGGCGGGGATCGTTTGTATCGTAGGCTCTCTTTGCATAGAAAGCACCCTTGCCTCTGCCATTGTCGGTGTGATTGGTGCCTCCTGCCTCTGGTCTATAGGAGAACTCTTCGAGCAGAAGAAACGAGTGGAGAAAGGATGGTTTCCGAGAAACCCGAAGCGAGAAAAGACGGACGCATAAAGGTGTGATGCCGTCACGCCACGGACGTGAGCGGATCGTTGTCACATATGAGGCACGATCGTGACACGGATGAGGCAAGATCGTGACACAGATGAGGCAAGATCGTGACACAGATGAGGCAAGATCGTGACACAGATGTGACACGATCTTGCCTCGTATGTGACACGTTCGCCTTGCACTGGAAAACAAATCATAAAAAAATTAAAAACAATCGCTGTTCGTCTCTTTTTTAGTACCTTTGTAGGCATAAGAAATATCATTATAACAATACTTTTTAATTTATTAGTACAATGACAATCGATGAGTTTAACTTTGCTGGTAAGAAGGCAATTGTTCGTGTAGATTTCAATGTGCCATTGGATGAGAATGGCAACGTGACTGACGACACGCGTATCCGTGGTGCTCTGCCCACGTTGAAGAAGATTCTGAACGATGGTGGTGCTCTGATCATGATGAGCCACATGGGCAAGCCTAAGGGCAAGGTGAATGCTAAGCTGAGCCTGAAGCAGATCGTCCCGAACGTGAGCAAGGCGCTGGGTGTTGACGTGAAGTTCGCTCCCGACTGTGGCAAGGCTGATGCCGAGGCTGCTGCGCTGAAGCCCGGAGAGGCTCTGCTGCTCGAGAACCTCCGTTTCTATCCTGAGGAGGAGGGCAAGCCCGTTGGCGTTGAGAAAGGCACAGAAGGAGTTCGCCAAGAAGCTCGCTTCTTACGCTGAGGTCTATGTCAACGACGCTTTCGGTACCGCTCACCGCAAGCACGCATCTACAGCTGTCATCGCTGACTATTTCGACAAGGATCACAAGATGCTCGGCTACCTCATGGAGAAAGAGGTGAAGGCTATCGACAATGTGCTGAAGAACGCACAGCATCCTTTCACCGCTATCATCGGCGGCTCAAAGGTCAGCTCTCTCTAAGCTCGGTGTCATCAAGAACCTCCTCGACAAGGTCGACAACCTCATCATCGGTGGTGGTATGGGTTACACCTTCATCAAGGCTCAGGGTGGTCATATCGGCGACTCTCTGCACGAGGATGACCTCATGCCTGAGGCTCTGAACGTCATCAAGGCTGCCAAAGAGAAGGGTGTAAACCTCTCTCTCTCTGTTGCTACCGTCTGCGGCCAGGAGTTCAAGAACGACACTCCGCGTAAGGTATTCCCCATTGACCAGATTCCTGACGGCTGGGAGGGCATGGACGCTTCCGAGGAGAGCCTGAACAACTGGAAGAAGATCATTCTCTCTTCCAAGACGATTCTGTGGAACGGTCCTGTAGGCGTGTTCGAGCTTGAGAACTTCTCTCACGGTACTGGCGAGATTGCTAAGGCTGTGGCAGAGGCTACACAGAAGAACGGTGCTTACTCGCTCGTTGGCGGTGGTGACTCTGTCGCTGCTATCAACAAGTTCGGCCTGGCAGACAAGGTGAGCTACGTTTCTACGGGTGGTGGTGCCATGCTCGAGGCTATCGAGGGCAAGGTGCTCCCAGGTGTGGCTGCTATCAAGGGATAATATTTTAGAAGTTCGGAAGTTTAGAAGTCCGGAAGTTCCGAAGTTTAAAGGTCCGGACTTCTTCTTCACGCCTTCTCATAATTAGCTTTTCTTGAAAAATAAGTTAATCATCCTTTTAATCTCATTGCTCTGTGCTACCGCAAAGGCACAGCGCAATGAGATTTTTGTTTCAACGATTGCTTCTCTTCAGGTCGTCCCGGGAAACAACTGGATGAAACCTTTACCGGTGATCAGTCTGTCATCGAACAACCTTGGAGATGGGGACGATGAGCGCTCGGTCACGATTGCTTTCGACGAACTGTCCCACAACTATCATCGTTACACCTATACCGTACAGCATTGTGAGGCTGACTGGACACCTTCGGAAGAACTTCTTGAGAGCGATTATGTCGACGGCTTTGCCTCGGGCAATACCATCGACGATTATCAACAATCGGTCAACACCAACACCCTTTACACCCATTATAAACTGACTTTGCCCAATGACCGCTGCCGACTGAAGCTCAGTGGGAACTATACGGTGACGGTCTATGATGAGGACAACGACAACAAGCCTGTGCTCAAAGCCTGTTTCATGGTAACGGAGCAAAGCATGAAAAGCGCAATGACGCTGACGACAAACACGGATGTCGACATCAACAACTGGTATCAGCAATTGAGCATCAACCTACATTTCGGTACCAATCGCGTCACTTCACCCTCGACACAGATCAAAACCGTCGTGCTGCAGAACGGACGATGGGACAACTGTGTCAACAACCCCCAACCGCAGTATATCAAGAATGATGGGATGGCGTGGGATCACAACCGCGATCTTATCTTTGAGGGAGGAAACGAATATCATAAGTTTGAAACGCTCGACCCCACGCACACCACGATGGGCCTGCAGCGTGTCGGCTGGGACGGCAAACTATATCATGCGTGGATCTTTACCGATGAACCCCGTCCTCACTACCTCTACGACGAAGATGCCGACGGAGCTTTCTGTATCCGCAATTCCGACAACGAGAACAACGATACAGAGTGCGAATATATACAGACCCATTTCACACTCAAGGTACCACGGCAGAAAGGTAAGGTTTATCTTAACGGTGCCTGGACCAACGGCCAGTTCGACGCACGCGTTGAGATGACCTGGAACGAAAACGACGGCCTCTACGAAGCCGTCGTACCATTAAAGCAAGGATATTATAATTATCAGTATCTTGTTATGAATCAAGATGGTACGCTCTCCACTCTGCCTGCCGACGGCAGTTTTTATCAGACGGAGAACAGTTACCAGTTTCTCGTCTATTTCCGTGGGCAGGGCGAGCGTACCGACAGGTTAGTCAACTACCTCAACCTATCCTCTCTCCTACCTTGATAATCTCAAGGTAAGCAGTGCCTTCCCCAAGATTGTCGAGCGACCCTGAGAGATACGCTATCTTGTCGTCGTTGGTCACGTAACCTTTCTGACGAAGCATACGGACAGCAGCATTGAAGATGTCGTCGTGCGATGCCTCCTCCTTCTGCCGTACGGCGATGACTCCGTAAGACAGGTTCAGCCAGCGCTGCAACTTGTCGTTATAGCAGATAGCCAGAATGGGTTTAGGACCACGGTAGGAAGCCAGGCAGCGAGCCGTATAGCCTGAGCGCGAAGCCGTGATGATACCCTCGACACCCAACAGACGTGTCGACTCGATAGCGGCATGAGAAAGAAACTCACGCTGCGTGCAGTGATCGTTGAGTGGCACATTATAGATAGGATCGAAATGCTGACGGTCGCTCTCAGCCTGTTCAGCGACTGTGGCCATCGTCTTCACCGCTTCGAGTGGATATTTGCCCGATGCTGTCTCTCCACTGAGCATCAACGCATCCGTGTTGCTATAGATAGCATTGGCGATATCCGTCACCTCGGCACGCGTAGGACGCGGGTTGTTGATCATCGTATGCAGCATCTGTGTAGCGACAATGACGGGCTTGTGATGCTCCACACACTTACGGATAATCATGCGCTGAATGCCCGGGATCTTCTCCACAGGGACCTCGATGCCTAAGTCGCCGCGTGCTACCATGATTCCGTAACTCGCCTTGATGATCTCATCGATATTATCAACACCTTCCTGGTTCTCAATCTTGGAAATGATCTTGATATCAGAATGATGGGCGTCTAAAATCTTCTGCACCTCATGCACATCATCCGCGGAGCGCACAAAGCTATGGGCTATGAAGTCGATATTCTCGTCGATAGCGAGATGGATATTACGCTTGTCTTTCTCCGTCAGGGCAGGCAGGTCGATATGCTCACCAGGCACATTGACACTCTTATGGGCACCAAGCACCCCATCGTTCTGTACCTCGACATAGATAGCAGGACCTTCTATGCCAGTCACCTTCATGCCGATGGCACCATCATCGAAAAGAATATTGTCACCCACCTTCACATCTTTCGCAAAGTCGGGGTAAGAGACATTGATGATGTCGTGTGTCGTGTCCATCTCGGGTCGGCCGAAGATCTTCACAGCATCACCAGTTTTGTATTCGATAGGCTCCTTGACATCCGTCGTACGTACCTCCGGGCCTTTGGTATCAATAAGGATACCGATATGCGGCGATACGGCACGCGTGTTCTTGATGATATTACGGATCCCATCAGGTGTAGCGTGCGCCGTATTCATTCTCACGACATTCATTCCGGCATTGAAAAGGCCACGGATGAAGTCGACATCACAACGGCGGTCGCTGATAGAGCATACTATTTTTGTCTGTTTCATGAAACTATCCCAAATATAATTATTTACTGCAAAGATACTGTATTTTTCCCGTTCCTACAAAAGTTTAAGGATGAAAATATTGTAACGTTTTACGGCAACCGACGCAAATGAACACGCCAAAAGCCGTTAGCCAACGCTAAAGGTAGACGGAAAGTATCAATGGGTACAACACGCGGCGACCCGCCAATGCTATCCATGACTATGAAATCCTTGACAATGACTGTTGCCATCTTCGTCGTGTCATCCACGGAACTGACATCCTCTACCCTGACATCAGCCGCATATTTTTTTGCACGCAGGGAGTCAACATCCTCCTGGTCGACCTGCGAAGCGGCAAAGCGGAGCCAGAGCGCACTATGCGGAGTCACGTACGGCATTGCCTCCTTGAATCGCCAGTTGAAATAAGCCACAGAGAAAGAGTCAACAGCCTCCTTCGCATCATTCTCACCGTGATGGAAACAACCAACCAACAATAAAGGCAGAAGGAAAACAAATATGTTGCGCATAACTATCTTTTCAATGCAGGGAACGGACAGGCAAAAAGCCACATCCTGTATCAATAAAAAGAGGCTGCCACAGAATCCATGGCAGCCTCCTCTTTATCATTGGAAATTATTATTTACCTTTCTCCATGTCAGCCTTCAGCTTAGCGAGCACATCAAGGTCGCCGAGAGAAGTACCAGCCTGCACGTTGTTGATGACAGGAGCGTCATTCTGCTTGCGCGCACCTGTGTTGTGACGATGCTGACGCGGCTCGTCGTGACCCTCCTCGAACGTACGGCTGTGCGAGAGGATGATACGGTGAGAATCCTTGTTGAACTCGATCACCTTGAACGGCAGCTCCTCACCGAGCTTAGCCTGTGAACCATCCTGCTTAGTCAAATGCTTAGGAGTAGCGAAGCCCTCGCCGCCCTCGTCGAGCGTGACGACAGCACCCTTGTCCATCATCTCTGTGATCTTGCCGTTGTGAACAGTACCCGGCTCATAAACAGCCTCGTACTTATCCCAAGGATTCTCCTCGAGCTGCTTGTGACCGAGGCTCAGACGACGGTTCTCCTTGTCGATCTCCAACACGACAACGTCAATGTCGGCACCGATCGTGGTGAACTCAGAAGGATGCTTAACCTTCTTAGTCCAAGACAGGTCAGAGATATGAATCAGGCCATCAACACCCTCTTCAAGCTCGCAGAAGATACCGAAGTTGGTGAAGTTGCGAACCTTAGCGGTGTGCTTAGAACCTACAGGATACTTCTGCTCGATGTTCTCCCAAGGATCTTCCTTGAGCTGCTTCAGGCCGAGAGACATCTTGCGCTCCTGACGGTCGAGAGAGAGGATTACTGCCTCTACCTCGTCGCCCACGTGCAGGAACTCCTGAGCGGAACGGAGGTGCTGGCTCCAAGACATCTCAGAGACGTGGATCAGACCCTCAACACCGGGCTGGATCTCTACGAAAGCACCATAGTCGGCGATGACGACAACCTTACCCTTCACGTGGTCACCCACCTTGAGGTTCGGGTCGAGGCTATCCCAAGGATGCGGAGTGAGCTGCTTAACGCCGAGAGCGATACGCTTCTTCTCCTCATCGAAGTCGAGGATAACGACTTTAATCTTCTGGTCAAGGCTGACAACCTCATGCGGATCGCTTACGCGGCCCCAAGAGAGGTCTGTGATATGCACGAGTCCGTCCACACCACCGAGGTCGACGAACACACCGTAAGAAGTGATGTTCTTGACTGTGCCCTCGAGCACCTGACCCTTCTCCAAGTGGGAGATAATTTCTTTCTTCTGTGCCTCCAGCTCGGCCTCGATAAGCGCCTTGTGAGAGACAACAACATTGCGGAACTCCTGGTTGATCTTGACAACCTTGAACTCCATGGTCTTGCCTACGAACACATCGTAGTCGCGTATAGGATGGACATCAATCTGCGAACCGGGCAGGAAGGCCTCGATGCCGAGCACGTCTACGATCATACCGCCCTTCGTGCGGCACTTGATGTAGCCCTGGAGCACCTCATCGTTCTCCATAGCCTCGTTGATCTTCTCCCAGCTCTTAGCCAGGCGAGCCTTCTTGTGAGACAGTACGAGCTGACCGTGCTTGTCCTCCTGATCCTCTACATAAACCTCTACCTTGTCGCCGAGCTTCAGGTCGGGGTTGTAACGGAACTCAGAAGCGGGGATGATACCGTCGCTCTTGTAGCCAATGTTGACTACGACTTCCTTCTTGTCGATAGAGATAACAGTGCCTTCTACAACTTCGTGGTCCTGAATTTTGCTCATGGTACCCTCGTAGGCCTTGGCCTGCTCTTCCTTGCTCACGCTGGAGCTTGTGCCATTCTCAAACTCGTCCCAGTTGAAGTCGTCCAATGGCTTTACGTTCTTGATGTCGTTTAAATCTGACATAAATTAATAAATGTTGTTTGTAAATTAATAAAGTGAGACTTTATGTGAATTTCCGGGCGCAATAAACGCCTTCACTAAATCGGCTGCAAAGTTACAGTTTTTCTAAGGCTTGAAAGCACTTAGAAGCAGAGAAAACAATATTTTTATTCATTATTAACAATTAAGATTCCAATGGCAATTATCCATTAGGTGACATTCTTTTATTAGATGATGATGCGACAGATATCATATCGAACGCAAACCGCTTTGAATGCCGAACCGCAGCGTTGGTTCTTTTGAAGTGCAGAAAGCCTTTCTACAACGAATGAAGTACGAAATAAACTGGATTTCAACAGTCAACCCATTTAATGTGAATGAGAAGCTAAAAAGACTGTTATCCAACCAGCGAACAGTCACTGCACTAACCATAATATACAAAAAAATACGGAAGGCTCCTACCTTCCGTATTCTTTGGGTTTATTCGCATACAGTTACCTGTATCGTATACTTGCAGTAATATTACTTGATGATACCCTGCTCGACAAAAATCTTCTTCAAAGCCTGCACACCACGCTCTACCTGCTCCTTCGTATGAGTAGCCATCAAAGCAAAACGCACAAGTGTATCCTGAGGGGCACAAGCTGGAGGGATGACAGGATTGATAAATACACCGGCATCAAAAGCCAGCTTTGTCACAAGGAACGTCTTGGTATCATCACGAACATAAAGCGGGATAATCGGACTCTCTGTCTCTCCAATCTCAAAACCTTCCTCACGGAAACGCTTCAAGGCGTAATTGGTAACATCCCACAGGCGCTGACGGCGCTCCGGCTCTTCCTGAATGATATGAAGTGCCTCCAAGGCACAAGCCGTAGCAGCAGGCGTGTCGCTGGCTGAGAAGATGTAGGTACGGGAAGTATGACGCAGATAGTTGATTGTATCCCAATCGGATGCAATGAATCCACCGATAGAAGCCAGACTTTTCGAGAAAGTACCCATAATCAGGTCTATATCGTCTTCGACTCCAAAGTGATGACATACGCCACGACCGCCTTCTCCGAACACGCCAAGGCCGTGAGCCTCGTCAACCATGATTGAGCAGTTGTACTTATGCTTGAGCGCTACGATCTCGGGGAGTTTGGCTAAGTCACCTTCCATTGAAAAAACTCCATCGACAACAATAAGCTTGATGGCATCATGCGGAAGCTTCTCAAGGATACGCTCCAAATCAGCCATGTCGTTATGCTTATAGTGCAACTGAGTAGCGAAACTCAAGCGACGTCCGTCAACGATGGAAGCATGGTCACGATCATCGCAGATCAAGTAGTCACCGCGACCGACGATCGCAGGGATGACACCGGAGTTGACAGAGAATCCGGTTGAAAAGCAAAGCGCTGCATCTTTGTGCTCATATTCCGCGAGCTCTTTCTCGAGCTGCACATGGATGTCGAGCGTTCCATTGAGGAAACGACTTCCGGCACATCCTGAGCCATACTTGTCAAGTGCAGCCTTACCTGCATCAATAATACGCTGGTCTCCAGTGAGACCTGTGTAGGCATTACTTCCGAACATCAAGATCTTACGACCACCCATGATCACCTCCGGACCCTGCTTGCTCGTAATCTCTCTGAAATAAGGATACACGCCTTCTTCCATGTACTTTTGGGGTACACGATAATGCTTATATCTTTCTGTTAACTGTCCCATTTTTAATAGGTGAAGAATTTGCTAACTATCTATTATGATTTGCAAAGTTACAAAGAAATCTAAATAATAAGCAAGAAATCAAGCACAAAACGTAGAATTAACAAAAAAAAACGAGATTCTGGCATTGGCTCTATAAGAATGTATTATTTTTGCAACTAAAACGCATCTCTAATGAAAAGAGTCGAATTCATAATCAACCCTATTTCCGGAACGGTAAGCAAAGCAGGCATCCCTGAAGCTATCGACAAATATTTAGACAAGTCGAAATACAGTTACGAGATTGTTGAGACGCACTATGCGGGCCATGCTGAGGAATTGGCCAAAAAGGCTGCAGCCAAAGGAGTTGAAGTCGTCGTGGCTATCGGCGGTGACGGTACCGTCAATGAAGTGGCACGTGGCATTACCCATACTTCCACTGCTTTAGGTATTATTCCGTGCGGTTCGGGCAACGGACTGGCTCGCCATCTACTTATACCTATTAATATTAAGAAGAGTTTAGAAATAATCAACGAGTGCAAGATACATGATTTAGACTACTGCAACATCAACGGTCATGATTTCTTTTGCACATGCGGTATGGGCTTTGATGCTTTCATCAGCTTCAAGTTTGCAGAAGCAGGCAAGCGTGGTCCTATCACCTACTTCCAGCAAGTACTGGAGACCGGCCTTAAGTATAAACCTCAGACCTATGAGCTCAGCACAGATGAGGACACAACAACTTATAAAGCGCTTCTTGTCACTTGTGCCAATGCATCGCAGTACGGCAACAATGCTTACATCGCCCCACAAGCCAGCATGAGCGACGGTCTGATGGATGTGGTCATTATGGAGCCATTCGATATCATAGAAGCCCCGCAGATTGCTATCGACATGTTTAGCAAGACTTTAAACAAGAGTTCTCGCATAAAGACTTTCCGCACACGGCATCTGCATGTTCATCGCTCCGAGGCTGGACCTATCCATTTCGACGGCGAGCCGATACTGGCAGGTACAGACATCGATGTCAATGTCATTCCCAAAGGCATTAAAGTGGTCGTCAACCCTGAAGGCAACAAGAGCCAGCGCAAGCCTAATGCCATTCAGACAGCCGCTTGCGAAATGTTCAATGATCTCAACACCATTCACGATGATATTATTCACCATACGCAACGTGGATTGAAGTTATCAAAAATACTCCAACAAAAGATTTCAAAGAACCTTCCTGATATTTAAGAGACAGCAAAAATATAAAAATTAGAAAAAACCACTGATATATTTCGTTTTCACCAAGATTATTCGTAATTTTGCACACTCGAAAAACATCATCGACAAACAGTTGAGAATAAACAAGATATAACAAAGATAATTAATAAGATGACAAAAGCAGATATCATCAGCGAGATTGCCGAACAAACGGGCTTGCAGAGAAAAGAGGTTTCCGTAGTAGTGGAGGCATTCATGGAAACTGTAAAGCACACCATGCTTGACAAGAAGGAGAATGTTTATCTACGTGGATTCGGTAGTTTCATTATTAAGCACCGTGCTACCAAGACTGCACGCGACATCGGCAAAGACATGACCATCACTGTCGAAGCCCACGATATTCCCGCTTTCAAGCCTGCTAAGGTCTTCGTGGATGAGATGAAAAACAAATAAGAGGAAGTCTTTTATAAAGATATTATATAACAACATTATTTAAACTTATTATTATGCCAAACGGTAAAAGCGCAAAAAGAGACTGCGCAAGAACCGTCATAAGAGCAAGTAAGCCCGAGCGACAGTTCCAAGAAGGGGCATGCCCTACGAGGCTTGCCCCTTTTTTTATTAAAGAAAACGTTGTCGGAGAGACAACAGAGAAAAACACCATCAGAAATGACAAGTGAAGTAATTATCGATGTCAAGCCTAAAGAGATTTCTATCGCCTTGCTCGAAGACAAACGACTGGTTGAATACCAGAACGAGTCGCGCTCGGCCAGCTACTCGGTAGGCAACATCTACGTCGCCAAAGTGAAGAAACTCATGCCGGGGCTCAACGCCTGTTTCGTGGATGTAGGTTACGAACGCGATGCTTTCTTGCATTATCTTGATTTAGGTAGTCAATTTAACTCTTACGCCAAGTACCTCAAGCAGGTAGAGAGCGACCGGAAACATCTCGTACCCTTTGCTAAAGCATCACGCCAGCCCGATCTTCAGAAAGACGGCAGCGTGCAGCAGACGCTCAAAGCGGGACAAGAAGTCCTCGTACAAATTGTCAAAGAGCCTATCTCTACAAAAGGACCGCGCCTGACGGCTGAGCTGAGTTTTGCCGGACGATTCCTCGTCCTCATCCCCTTTGGTGACAAAGTATCAGTATCGTCTAAGATTAAGAGCGGCGAAGAGAAATCAAGGCTTAAACAACTCATTCAGAGCATAAAGCCCAAAAACTGTGGTGTCATCGTACGCACAGTAGCTGAAGGCAAAAGAGTGGCTGAGCTCGACGCTGAACTAAAAATCCTCACCAACAGATGGCAGGATGCTATCAACAAGGTTCAAAAGACGCAGCATCGTCCACAACTCATCTACGAGGAGACAGGAAGAGCCGTTGCCATGTTGCGCGACCTCTTCAATCCCACTTACGAGAACATCTATGTCAACGATGAGACTATCTGCAAAGAGGTAAAAGATTATGTGACGTTGATAGCTCCCGAAAAAGCCAACATTGTGAAGATGTACACAGGCAAAGTGCCTATCTTCGACAATTTCAATGTCACCAAGCAAATTAAAGCAAGCTTTGGCAAGGTTGTCAACTATGCACACGGAGCCTACCTCATCATTGAGCACACAGAGGCCATGCACGTGGTAGATGTTAACAGCGGAAACAGGTCTAAAAATCAAAACGGGCAGGAAGGCACTGCACTCGACACCAACCTCGGGGCGGCCGATGAGCTCGCCAGGCAATTAAGACTACGTGATATGGGAGGAATCATCGTGGTGGACTTTATCGACATGAACCTTGCCGAAGACCGACAGATGCTCTATGAGCGTATGTGCAAGGACATGCAAAAAGACCGTGCACGTCATAACATCTTGCCGCTGAGTAAGTTTGGACTGATGCAGATCACACGCCAACGTGTACGTCCCGCTATGGACGTCAATGTGGAGGAAGATTGTCCGACATGTGGAGGCACTGGAAAGATCCGATCGAGTTTCCTGTTCACAGACCAGCTTGAGAGAAAAATTGACCAACTCGTCAACAAGATAGGCATCAAGAAGTTCTATCTCTATGTTCACCCCTACGTGGCAGCTTACATCAATCAGGGTATTGTGAGTCTCAAGCGTAAGTGGCAGATGAAGTATGGATTCGGAGTACATGTCTACTCCTCTCAAAAACTCGCATTCCTTCAGTATGAGTTCTATGACGACAAAGGTGAGTTCATAGACATGAAGGAAGAAAATGAAGCAAAATAAAAGAAAAGCCGTAATGCTCGGAGCGTTACGGCTTTTCTTTTATCCTTGATGAAAGAGGCATCTTATGGTATGACCTTGAATCTGATGCGGAAAGTATGCGTAGGTTCGTCCCAGTTGGTTCCAAGCAGTACAAACTTACCGATCTGCGAGGTGGAGCGCACATGCTTGCCGATACACGGACAGACATCGTAGTCACCGATGCGCACGATGCGTATAGCCTCTGAAGCATCCTTCGGTAGACGATCCAGTGATATACCCTCGGGCAGATGATTGCGGTCTACCGTCTCATAAGTCACCGGCAGGTCTGCAGCTATCAGCCGATTCATCTCGTCCTCGATGGCTTTCTCTTCCTGACGCGAAGGCTTATGATCAAGCACATAACTTATCTTGCTCTTCTTCCGCTCGATATGCGCGTTGCGCGAACGCTCACATCCGAACATACGGATCATCAGCTGGTTGAGCAGGTGCTCGGCGGTATGTGCCGGCGGGAACTCGTTCTTGGCATGCTCATTGAGCGCATAAGCATCGTCTCTCATCTTTATATTGAATTTAAGGATTCTCGCACCATAAGGAGGCACCGACATCGACACTGCACCATCTTTCTTCAGCGCCAGCTCTATCTTCTCTCCGCTCAGCAAGTCGGAAGCAAGGACATCACGCTCGGGGAGACCTAAAAACTCGAAAGCATGAGCGGGAATGACGACCGACACTTTCACCTCGGGTCTGGAAAAGTTGGCTACGATAAGCAGCACATCGTCATGTTTCTTACGGATGAAGGCATACTGTGAACGGGGATTGAACTGCCACGACTGCGTGTTGACATACATGAGGTCAAAGCAGTCGCCTTCGCGCACGGCCTTCTCACGGTTGGCGATATGCAACACATTGCGATAGACTGCCTGCAACTGTTTCTCCTTCTCCGTAAGCTGATCAGGCGTGAAAAACGCCCGACGCACGGAATCGACGCACCAATAGTCGAAGATGGTCGTTCGTCCATCAGTGCCTGAGAATCCTTCGTTATCCATGCCGCGCTCCCCCAGCTCCTGGCCGAAGTAGACCATGAATGGATTCTTCTGTAATAAAGCGGCAACGACAAGCGCTGGCACAGCCTGGGCTCCGTCACCACAGAAGAAGTCGCTGGCGATACGCTGTTCATCGTGGTTCTCCAGGAAATAGAGCATGTGATCCTTGATGTCGTCCGTGTTCTGCCAGCACCAGGTGATACTGTTTGCAGGACGGCGCTCACACACAATATCGCGCAGGCAATCGTACATGCCTACCTTATCATAGAGATAATCGAAGCCTGAAGCTACATACGTGCGATACTGGTTCGTGTCGTAAACCTCACCAATGAAGACAATGTGCGGGAAGCGTTCTTTCACAATGCCCGTAGCATAAGCCCAGAAGGCAGCCGGCACCATCTCAGCCATGTCACAACGAAAACCATCAATGCCTTTACCTGCCCAGAAAAGCAGAATATCTGTCATCTTCTTCCACGTGTCGGGAATGGGATTGAAATGATAACTGCGGCCACCGGCATCACAATAATCGATGCCATAATTGAGCTTAACCGTCTCGTACCAGTCGTACTTACCCGGTGTAGCATTGAACTTGTCGTTGCCTGTGCACTTGGCGGGATTCTCAACATAAGGCTCCTCACCTGCGGCAGGAGGCACAGGACTGACGAATGGTGTCCCTGGACAATAATAGAAATTGTTCTGAGGATCGAAATGCTTGCTTGTATCATCATCGGCACCTAAGTCGCGAACACCCTCCGGCAAGTTTATGCTATGATATTCGCGTGCGACATGATTAGGCACGAAGTCAATGATGACCTTCATTCCCGCCAAATGGGTACGGTCGACAAGCTCCTCAAACTCCATCATACGGTTTGGCACATTGACGGCAATGTCCGGATCAATGTCGTAATAATCCGTGATGGCATAAGGTGAGCCAGCCTTGCCCTTGACCACACATGGGTGCTGGCGGGGAATGCCGTAAGCTGTGTAGTCGGTCGTTGTAGCATGACGGATAATCCCCGTGTACCACACATGGGTGAAACCCAACTCGTGAATCTTGCGAAGGCGGACTACGTCAAAGTCGTTCATCTTCCCCACTCCATTCTCGGCAAGCGTACCATCTTTTATACGAGAAGAATTACAGTTGCCGAAAAGGCGGGTAAAGACTTGGTATATCAGTATTTTTCTATTCATCCGGTTATGCTATCCCGTGAGCGGCAACAGCTTTGTCAATACGATGGATCATGCCCTGGAGCGCCTTGCCCGGGCCACACTCTGTAAAGTCATCAGCACCATCGGCAATCATGTTCTGAACGCTCTTGGTCCAGCGCACGGGGCTTGTCAGCTGAGCGATGAGGTTAGTCTGGATCTCCTTCGGATCCGTGTGAGGCATGGCATCCACATTCTGATAGACGGGGCACTTAGGAGCAGAGAACAGTGTATTCTCGATAGCAGCCTGCAGTTCATCCTTGGCGGGCTGCATCAGCGGAGAATGGAAAGCGCCACCCACAGCCAACGGCAGCGCACGCTTGGCACCGGCAGCCTTCAGTTTCTCACAAGCCTCGGCAATTGCCTCTTTATCACCAGAGATGACGAGCTGGCCAGGGCAGTTGTAGTTGGCAGCCACGACGACCTTGCCTTCTTTGCTGACTTCTTCGCAGACCTGCTCCACCGTCTCGTCAGGCAGAGCGATGATAGCTGCCATCGTACCAGGGTTCTTCTCACAGGCTTTCTGCATAGCGTTGGCACGGGCAGCGACAAGCTTCAGACCATCCTCGAAACTCAGGGCACCGCTGGCAACGAGGGCAGAGAACTCACCGAGCGAGTGACCTGCTACCATAGCGGGCTCGAACGCGTCGCCAAGGCAAAGCGCGGAGATGACACTATGAAGGAAGACGGCAGGCTGAGTAACCTTTGTCTCTTTCAGCTGCGCATCGGTACCTGAGAACATGATGTCCGTAATCTTGAAGCCGAGAATATCATCAGCTTTGTCAAAGAGTTCCTTAGCCAGAGCGTTGTTCTCATACAAATCCTTGCCCATACCCACAAACTGTGACAAATGCTTTCATTATTAATTTTTCTGTTTATAGTTTCCTTTACTTTGCAAAGTTAACAATAATAATTGAATTCTTATCTCCTTTCTATGTGAAACTAATAAAAAAGTCCCATCCATCTTGCGATGAATGGGACCTCGTATTGTTGATGCTTTACAGTGCAAGAATAATATGCGTATTACTCTGCTGCGGGAGCCTGCTCTTCAGCCTTAGCCTCCTCTGCGGGAGCCTCTGCCTTAGGAGCTTCCTCTGCCTTAGGAGCCTCCTCAGCTGCCTTAGGCTCAGGCTGGTTCTCTGCGACAACCTTCACAGGAACCTTCACCTCAACATCCTTGTGGAAGTGTACAGTAGCCTCGAACTCACCGACTTTACGAGCCTCACGCATGGTGATGATCTTACGATCGATTTCGATACCCTGCTTAGCAAGCTCCTCAGCCACCTTAGCGGGACCGACAGAGCCATAGAGATGCCCTGTAGCAGCCACCTTAGCAGCGACTGTCACAACGACATCTTTGAGCTGCTCAGCACGCTTCTCAGCATCAGCCTTCAGTGCTGCGAGCTTCGTTGCCTGCTGCTTCAAGTTCTCAGCAAGAATCTTCTTAGCGCTACGTTCACAATCTCGTTCTTGTAACCAAGACCGATGATATCTTCTTTCAGAATGATTTCCATATCTTAGCCTCCTCCTTATTATTTCAACAAATCGGTTACGAATGGAAGCAGGGCAATCTGACGGGCACGCTTCACAGCCTGTGCCACGCGACGCTGATACTTCAGAGAAGTGCCGGTGATGCGGCGGGGAAGAATCTTACCCTGCTCGTTGAGGAACTTCTTGAGGAACTCAGGATCCTTGTAATCGATGTACTTAATACCGCTCTTCTTGAAACGGCAATACTTCTTCTTTCTTGTGTCAATAGAAGGAGCGGTGAGATAACGGATCTCACTGTTGTTTGCACGTGTGTTGTTCTGCTCAGCCATGATTATGCCTCCAATTTTTTACCCAGTTTAGCACGACGCTTCTCTGCATAAGCAGCAGCATACTTGTCGAGCTTCACCGTCATGAAACGGATTACTTTCTCGTCGCGGCGGAAGCCGGTCTCGAGCGTGTTGATTACTGTTGGCTCTGCCTTGAACTCAAGCAGGCAATAGAAGCCTGTTGATTTCTTCTCAATGGCGTAAGCCATCTTCTTCAGTCCCCAGGCCTCTTCATTCAGAATCTCAGCACCATTGTCGGTGAGCAGTTTCTTGAACTTAGCGGCCGTTTCCTTCATCTGTTCATCAGACAAAACGGGAGTCAAAATGAAAACGGTCTCGTATTGATTCATACTA
>ONBC01000014.1 GCA_900315955.1 uncultured Prevotella sp. | reverse complement strand
AATGGAACAGGAATTTGAACTCATCGCCAAGACGTTCATGGGACTTGAAAATGTCTTGGCACAGGAGCTCACGCAGCTTGGTGCAAACAACGTACAGATCGGCAGACGGATGGTGTCGTTCACGGGAGACAAAGAGATGATGTACCGTGCCAACTTCCAGCTGCACACCGCCATCCGGATCCTCAAGCCCATCAAGCATTTCAAGGCGCGCTCGGCAGAGGAAGTATATGACAATGTGAAGACCATCGACTGGAGTAAGTATATCCTCCCGGGCAAGACGTTCGCCGTCGACTCCGTGGTCTACTCTGACGAGTTCCGCAACTCCCATTTCGTGACGTACAAGGTCAAGGACGCCATCGTTGACCAGTTCCGCGAGAAGACAGGCACACGCCCCAATATCTCCGTGGCCAACCCTGACATCCGTCTCCATATCCATATCGCCGGTGACGACGGTTCTATCTCCCTCGACTCCAGTGGTGAGTCGCTGCATCGCCGCGGCTACCGTCAGGAGAGCGTGGAGGCACCCCTCAACGAGGTCCTCGCTGCCGGGATGATCCTCATGACGGGATGGAAAGGTGAGTGTGACCTCATCGACCCGATGGACGGCTCGGGCACCATCGCCATAGAGGCCGCCCTCATCGCCCGTAACATCTCGCCCGGCGTGTTCCGCAAAGGTTTCGCCTTCGAGAAATGGTCCGACTTCGACCAGGACCTTTTTGAGACCATCTACAACGACGACTCGCAGGAACGTCCCTTCGAGCATCATATCTATGCCTACGACATCGACATGAAAGCCGTCAACACCGCGCGCATGAACGTCAAGGCTGCCGGACTGTCGCAGGACATCACCGTGGAGCAGCAGGACTTCAAGGACTTTAAGAAACCGGCCCAGAAGAGCATCATCGTCATGAACCCGCCTTACGGGGAGCGTATCACGACACCGAACCTCTTAGGCACCTATAAGATGATCGGCGAGAAGCTCAAGCGCGAGTTCAGCGGCAACGAGGCGTGGGTGCTCTCTTACCGGGAGGAGTGCTTCGAGCAGATCGGGCTGAAGCCGTCGATCAAGATACCGCTTTATAATGGCTCCTTAGAGTGCGAGTTTCGTAAATACACGCTCTTCGACGGTAAGATGGCCGACTTCCGTCACGAAGGTGGCATCGTGAAGACCGAGGCGGAGAAGCGCGAGATGGCACAGAAGCACCGTTTCAAGAAAAACCGGGAGTTTAAGCAGCGCCTCGACGAGGACAGCTATGGCAAGGAGCGTGGCGGCAAACGCGACTATTACGCGCTCAAGCGTGACCTGCAAGCCAACGAAGACGGAGACATCCGTACCTTCAAGTTCCATTCCTTCGACGACGAACGGAACAGCAGACGCCGGCCGGCAAAGAGACGGTTCGACGATGAGGACAGAGGGTACGAGAAGAAGAGAAGAAGAAAGTGAGAAGCTTCCAGCGTGGATGCTATAATATATAATAATGTGATGAGGCTGAAAAAGATATTTGTTTTTATGTTGTCGGCAATGACTTTCATGGGAGCTGAGGCGCAGACGAAGGCGACACAACCGGCGCAAGGTGAACAGGCGAAGCTGTTCACCTTAGAAGACCTGAACTTCGGCGGCATCAACTACCATAAGTTCGTGCCGGAGAACCGGTGGACGACGTGGTGGGGCGATGAGCTCATCCGCCTCGACGCGGAATACTGCTCCGTCGTCGACAAGAACACAGGCAAGGAGAAGAAACTGCTCACCGCGGCGCAGTTGAAGAAAGACGGTCTGACCGTCCACTCGTTCTA
Organism: uncultured Prevotella sp.; assembly: GCA_900315955.1. Taxonomy (GTDB): domain Bacteria; phylum Bacteroidota; class Bacteroidia; order Bacteroidales; family Bacteroidaceae; genus Prevotella. The sequence continues at coordinate 36,754 of ONBC01000014.1, read as the reverse complement.
TTCGGCCTCGTTCCCCGAGGCGGGCAAGCCTATTGTCATCCTCACGGCAGGACAGCAGACGGTGGCGTACAACTGGAAGTCGCACCGCGTGCTGTGGGCGATCCACTTAGCTTCGGGCACCCAGGCCTCGAGCTTCTGCTACGCCTCCCGTTCCTTGGCTTATGTCAAGGACTGGCAGCTCTATGTGGCGCAGCCCTCTACGGGCAGTAAGGCAGAACCCGTCAATGCCGTGCGCAAGCTGACGACGGACGGCTCGCGCAACATCGTCTACGGACAGAGCGTGCACCGCGACGAGTTCGGGATCGACGGGGGACTTTTCTGGAGTCCCGACGGCAAGAAGCTCGCCTTCTACCGCATGGACCAGTCGATGGTGACCGACTATCCGCAGGTCGACATCCCCGACCCTGAGGTCGTGCCCGACTCCGGCTCACGTATCGCTACCTATGCGCCCGACAAATATCCGATGGCAGGTGAGACAAGTCATAAGGTGACGCTCGGCGTCTATGACCTCACGACACAGAAGCTCGTCTACCTCAAGGCGGGTGACCCCACGGACCGTTATTTCACGAATGTGGCGTGGAGCCCCGACGCGAAGACAATCTATATGTTCGAGCTCAACCGTGACCAGAACGACTGTCGGCTCGTCAGCTACGACGCTGAGACAGGCGACAAGCTCAAGGAGCTCTACCGCGAGACGGATGACAAATATGTGGAGCCGTTGCATCCTATCGTGTTCCTTCCCTGGGACTCGAAGAAGTTTATCATGCAGAGTCAGAAAGACGGATACAACCACTTCTACCTCTTCGACACCACCGGCAAGGAGCTCAAGCAGCTCACCAGCGGCTCCTGGGTCGTGGAGGACTTCCTCGGCTTCGACACGAAGCACAAAGCCCTGGTCTACGAGAGCAACGAGTGCAGTCCGATACAGCGTAACATCTGGGTCGTCGACATCGCCACGGGTAAGCGCGCCCTCATGGACGACAACGGCGAGGGCTGGCACACAGGCTCGCTGAGTGGCAGCGGACAGTATATCGTCGACAACTACTCCGCGCCGACGACACCCCGCAACATCGCTATCGTCAATACCGACAACGGGCGCCACACGCGCTGGCTCACCGCTGCCGACCCCTGGAAAGGCTACGACGTGCCCGAGTACCGCTGCGGCACGATCAAAGCCGCCGACGGCGTGACGGATCTCTATTACCGGATGGTGATGCCGATCCACTTCGACCCGACGAAGAAATACCCTACCATCGTCTATGTCTATGGCGGGCCGCATGCACACAATGTCGATGCGCGCTGGCACTATTGCTCCCGTTCGTGGGAGACCTACATGGCACAGCGCGGCTATCTCCTCTTCATCCTCGACAACCGGGGCTCGGAGAACCGCGGCAAAGCCTTTGAGCAGGTGACGTTCCGGCACCTCGGCGACCATGAGGTGGAAGACCAGATGAAAGGTGTCGACTTCCTCAAATCGCTCGCTTATGTCGACAGCACACGCCTCGGCGTGCACGGCTGGAGCTTCGGCGGCTTCATGACGATCAACATGATGACGACCCATCCGGGCGTGTTCAAGTGTGGCGTGGCAGGCGGACCGGTCATCGACTGGAAATGGTACGAGGTGATGTACGGCGAGCGTTATATGGACACGCCCAAGACCAACCCCGAGGGCTATGCCCACTCCTCGCTCCTGCCGAAGGCGAAGAACCTCCGGGACCGCCTCGAGATCATCATTGGCGGCAACGACGCCACGGTGGTGCCGCAGCACGCCCTCTCGTTCCTCAAGGAGTGTATCAAATACGGCACGCAGCCCGACTTCTTCGTCTATCCCGGCGAACCTCATAACATGCGCGGTCATCAGAGCGTACATCTCCATGAGCGGATCAGCCGTTACTTCGACGACTTTTTGAAATAGTGCAACAAAATAAGAAACTAAAATGGCACAAGACGAACATATTTACACACATGTTGATTGCTTTGCTGGTCCTGGTGGAATCTGTACAGGTCTGCATGCCAGCGGTATGCAGACACTTGTCGCTATAGAATATATAAAAAGTTGTTGTGATACTTATTCCGCGAATCATCCCGAAGTTCATGTGATTAATTCGGACATAAGAGAAGTTAAGCCAGAACAAGTTCTGCCCTTTATCCCCAAGGACGGGGTTGACCTTGTCACGTCGGGAATGCCTTGCGAGACCTTTTCTACGGCAGGCAACTCCTCCCGGTCTTTTTATGATGATCGGCAAGTGTTGTATCGTGAAGGAATTCGCATGGCTCGACTTTGCAATGCCAAGCTCCTTCTGTTTGAAAATGTGCCAGGCATAATGAGCAAGACCATTCATAAGGATTCTGACGTTTTAGTTGTCGATATGATACGGGAGGAGCTCAAAGAAGCAGGCTATGCCAACCAATTGCAAGTCGTATTGGAGGCTGATCAGTTCGGTGTGCCTCAAAAGCGTAAGCGTTTCTTCCTCTTGGCCTCCAGGAATCCAAAGTGGTGGTTATCTGCGCCAATTCCTCATTTTGGGAAGAAGACTACTGTGGCTGACGCGTTTGCCGGGCTGCCAAATGTCATCCCCAACAGTAATGAGGAAAAGACTGAATATGAAGGTATGGACTCTGCCTACTCGTCGCTGTTAAAGGATGACTCGTTTTGGAAAAGGGAAGGAATTGGATATGATGGGAAGATAAAGAACCAGATGCCCATGAAGCACCGTCCGCAGACTTTAAGGCGTTTCTCTCTGTTGAAACAGGGTGAAAGTCTTAAGACACTCTTTGAACGCTATCATGGTGACGAACTTAAGAATTTGCAGACCCAAAAGGTACTGCCGAAAAAAATGTTCATTAAACGTAACTACAGATTACGTCTTAATGAGCCATCCCCAACGGTTACAAGTCATTGTCTCGACGAGTTTGTCCACCCCGTTTATGACCGTGCCCTTACTGTACGGGAATGTGCACGGTTACAGTCGTTTCCTGATTCATATAACTTTGTCGGCGGGCCTTATATCGTTCCTCATATAGACCGCACCGTACAAGACAAATATGAGCAAATTGGCGATGCCGTCCCCCCCCTGCTGGCCTATGCTTGGGGTAAAACCATCATTCAAATCATTAAAGCCAACTCATAATGGACAATATAAAAGAATACTGCCGTGAAGTCTACAACAAGACGTACCAAGAGAAATTTGCCAAGAGTAGAGGTGCCAGTGCCAAGAATGTTGAAAAAGCTGAACACGAAGCACAGAAGGAAGCCATAAAGACAAGTATCATCGAGGGCATGCGGCACTTCCCGGATGTAAGCGCAGAAAAAATATGGAATGACATTTATGAGATTCACGTCCACCAGAAAAGTGGAGTAGACAACGCACAGACCATAAAGGATGTAATCAGCGCTGACCAGAGCTGGAAAAAATCGAGTGGTCATGCATTCGAGGAAATGGTGAAATCTCTTGCCAACAATGCTTTGAAAGGAACAAAGATAGAAATCCTGTTGCAGCGCGATTTAAACACGATGCTCAAGGCTGACGAATTGAACAATGAACCACGCGACAAGAGCTGGCTTAGAGAGCAGGTGAAAGGAAACGTGTTTGATCTTTACGCTATAATGAGACTCAAAAAGGAAATTTTCTGTTTCGGATGCATGCAATGTAAAACAAGCATTCGCGACAGAGTAACACGTGACCGGGAGCCATCAATACATGCGATGCAGTCGTTCTTCTGGAGCATTGCCATCGTTTTGGACGGTCGATTTCTCCAAATGCCAAAATTCATTGCCATGGTAAACGGGGGAACTAATGAATTTAGGGAAAATGGTTGGCATGGGATGTATGTATTCACAGACGAAAAAGACTCTGGCCGTATATATCATGTAGATCTTGATATGAAAATACTAAAAGATCACGCCATTCAAGCCTCAAAACAATGGTTGCAACAGAGGCAATGGTTCAATAATGATTGGAAAGCAGACTAAAACATATATTTTTATGAAAATCTTACTTTTAGGCAGTGGCGGACGCGAGCATGCGCTGGCATGGAAGATCGCGCAGAGCCCTAAGTGCGAAAAACTCTATATCGCCCCGGGCAATGCAGGCACGGCATCGGTGGGGGAGAATGTCGCCATCGGGGTGGATGACTTCGAGGCTCAGAAAGACTTCGTCGTCAGGAACGTCATCGACATGGTGGTCGTCGGTCCCGAGGATCCTTTGGTGAAGGGTGTCTACGACGCTTTCAAGGCAGACTCGCGCACGAAGGACGTCCCTGTCATCGGTCCTTCGAAGGCTGGCGCCCAGCTCGAAGGCAGTAAGGATTTTGCAAAAGGGTTCATGAAACGGCACCATATCCCCACGGCAGCCTATGAGACCTTCGACGGCACGACGGTGGAACAGGGCTGTAAGTTCCTGGAGACGCTCCAGCCGCCTTATGTGCTGAAGGCCGACGGGCTGGCTGCCGGCAAGGGCGTGCTCATTGTGCCGACCCTCGAGGCTGCCAAGGAGGAGTTTAGGCAGATGCTCGACGGCATGTTCGGCGATGCCTCGGCAAAGGTCGTCATCGAGGAGTTCCTCTCCGGCATCGAGTGCTCCGTCTTTGTGCTGACCGATGGCAAGCATTATCAGATCCTGCCGGAGGCTAAAGACTATAAGCGCATCGGCGAGCACGACACCGGACTCAACACCGGTGGCATGGGCAGCGTCTCGCCCGTCCCCTTCGCCACGAAGGAGTGGATGAAGAAAGTGGAAGACCGCATCATCCGTCCTACCGTGGAGGGACTGGCGGAGGAAGGTCTCGACTATAAGGGCTTTATCTTCTTCGGACTCATCAATGTCAAGGGAGAGCCGATGGTCATCGAATACAACTGTCGTATGGGTGACCCGGAGACGGAGACGGTGATGCCGCGTCTGAAGAGCGACATCGTCGACCTCTTCGAAGGAGTGGCGCATGGTGACCTCGACAAGCGCACGGTGCAGTTTGACGACCGTTCAGCCGTCTGTGTGATGCTTGTATCCGGCGGTTACCCCGTGAGCTACAAGAAAGGATTCCCGATCTTGAACATCGACAAGGTCGATCCGGAGAGCATCGTCTTCCATTCGGGCACGACGGAGAAGGACGGTCAGGTCGTGACCAATGGCGGCCGTGTCATCTGCGTCACCTCCTATGGCAAGGATAAGGAGGAGGCCCTGCAAAAGAGTATGCTCGGGGCGGAGACCATCGACTTTGAAGGTAAATATTTCCGTAGAGACATCGGACAAGACCTGTGATAAAACGATTACAGAACAGAATAGCGACATCCCGTTGGGCACTGCCGGTGACAGTGGCCTACGGGTTGGTGATTAGCCTGGCAGCCGGGCTTTTGATGGAGAACATGTGGCTCAACTTTGCCTTACTCATTGCCTCAACGGTGATGATGGCAGAGTTGAACAACAGCAACGCGCTCATACGCATTTATTCGCGCATGGTGTCGTGCTCCTTCCTCGTCATGACGAGCATGTCGCTGTTTCTTTTCCGCACCATCAATGTAGCCGTTGTACAGATCACCTTCATCACCTTTCTTCTTTTCCTGCTCCGCACCTACCAGAAGCCCAATGCCACGGGTCTGACGTTCTATGCTTTCTGTGCCTTAGGCATCGGCAGTATCGTCTTCCCGCAGATCCTGCTCTTTCTCCCGGTGCTGTGGATCGTTATGGCCGTCTGCATGCAGAGCTTCTCACCCCGCGTCCTGCTGTCTTCCGTCTTCGGCATCATCACCCCCTACTGGTTCGTGGTGGCCTGGCTTATCTATATAGACAATATCGACTGGTTAGGGTCTCATTTTCTGAGCGTCTTCCAGTTCGGCAAGCCTTTCTTTGCCGCCGGAGTAGGTCTGCACGAGTGGTTGACATTCGCGTTCGTTCTGCTGTGTGCCATCATCGGAGGTGTTCATTTCGTGCTGTTCAGTTATCAGGACCGCATCCGTATCCGGATGATCTACGAACTGTTTATTACACTCAACTGCATAACCGTCATCTTTGCCATCCTGCAGCCCCAACACTTCGATTTTCTTTTGGGGATGTCTATCGTCCTCACGGCACCACTAATCGGCCATTGGTTGGCACTGACTCATTCGCGACTGAGCAACATCGTCTCCATGGTCTTGGCAGCCATTGCTTTCGGCCTGACGCTTTTTAACCTTATTGATGCCTGATATGACGCAAGTCATCACCGATTTTCTGCTCAACTACGGCTACTGGGGCATGCTGTTGGCAGCCTTCCTCGCCGGCAGTTTCTTCCCATTCTCCAGTGAGGCGGTCATGTTAGGCCTCTATGCCGCCGGCCTGAAGGCTGACGGCCTTATCGTCTACGGCACGATAGGTAACGTGCTTGGCTCGATGTTCAACTATGGAGTGGGCCGACTCGGACGACTCGACTGGATAGAACGTTACCTGCACGTGAAAAAAGAGAGTCTCGACAAGGCCCAACGGTTCATGGCCGGGCACGGTGCCTGGATAGGCTTCTTTGCCTTCCTGCCAATCATCGGTTCCGCCATCACCATCTGCTTAGGTCTGATGCGTGCCAATATTGTCATCTCGACGGTCAGCATCACCCTCGGCAAGGTTCTTAGATACATTCTATTAATGTATAGCGTGGGACTGATAGTAAGCCCCAACCCTTAATTTCTTCAACATTCAACAGTCAACGGCAACATTTAACATTCAACATTTAACATTCTCTTCCTCCCACTCATCCACCGTGTGCTTGTCGGTATCGAAGCGGATACCCACCTTTACCACCCGTCGCCCGTCGGAGCGGTAAGGCTTGGCATAGCCGCGGGCCTCGATCTGCTCGAGGGCGTGCCGGGCCGTGTCGCCGACTTTCAGCTCCATGACGTAGATGGTGTCCGGCATGAAGATGACCATGTCCACGCGGCCGCCCGCCACCTTCACCTGCGTGCGCGCATAGACGTTGAGCATGGAGAAGATGAGGTAGAAAGTGTATTCATAAAAACCCTCCTTCGTCTTGGCCTCGGCGAGCTTCTCCTTGAAACCCTCGACGTAAGGAATGCCCGCGAGATACGACTGCATGTGCTGCATGGCCAGGTCGATGTCACCCTGCTTGAGGGCTTTCCAGAACTTCGCCGCAAAACCGATCTGCACGTCACCGCTGTTCAGGCCCGTGTAGGTGGGCAGCAAACCATAGATATAACCTACGCGCACCTCCTGGTTTGGAATGGCGAGGTAGTAGGCCTCCGTGTCGGGGTCGTAGTCCTTGATGGTGAGGTAGCCGCTCTGATAGAGCAGCGGCAGGGCATCCTTCATGTTCTCCGTAGGCTGGTCGAATGCCGACTCCGGCACGTCGAGCGAGTCGAGCGAGGTGATGTCGGTATGGAAATGCTGCAACTGCCTGATGAGGAAAATGGGCGTGCCCGAGGCAAACCAGTAGTTCCGCAGCATCCGGTCGCCAAGGGCATTGAGCAGACTGAAAGGATTGAAGACGGCTTCAGCGCCGCCGGCAAAATGATAGCCGTCATACTTGAACTTGATCTTTGCATACATCGCCTCCGACGTCAACTTGAAGTCTTTGGCCATTGCTTCGATGTCCTCCTTGAAAACTGTTTGTACCTCTTGCTCCGTAAAGCCGCAGATAGTGGCGAAACGGGGAAGTAGAGAGACGTTCTTCAGGTTGTTGATGGTGGAGAAGATGCTCAGTTGCGAGAACTTCGTGATGCCGGTGATGAAACAAAACTTGATGTAAGCCTCATTCGCTTTCAACGGAACGTAAAACTCCTGCATCACCTTGCGCATGGCATCGAGCGTAGCCTGGGTATGGAGTACGTCAAGCAGGGGGGCATCGTATTCGTCGATGATCACTGCCACCTGTTTGCCAGTCTTCTCCACGGCGCGGTGGATGAGTCCCGTGAGCAGTTTGCCCGGTGTGGTCTCTGTAGACTTGTGTCCATAGACGCTTGTCAGAGGTTCCATCATCCACATCAGCGTCTCGCGCAACGCTTCGGCATTGTCCTGTCCCTTGGCCACACTAAGGTCGAGGTGTAGCACGGGATACTTCGTCCATTCCTTCTCAAGCGGCATGATCTTCAGGCCCTCAAAGAGTTCCCTGTCGCCGCAGAAATAGGAATCTAAGGTCGACGTGAGCAGTGACTTGCCGAAGCGCCGCGGGCGGCTCATAAATATAAACTTGGCATAGTGCGCCAACTCCCATACGAGGTCGGTCTTATCAACATAGATATAGTTCTCTTTTATAATCTCAGAGAAGGTCTGTATGCCAACCGGGTATTTTCTCATTATCTGCTCCATAGCCTATCTTCTTGTTTCTTTTGCAAACTTACGCAATTAAATTGGGATTCGCAACAAATTCGAAAGAAAAAACAAGAAGATTCTTTATGCCTCATCGGTCATCGCTTAGGAGCAACGTGCTGATTCGTGGAAGGACAATGCCACCTGACTTCATCAATGCGTCACCCAAATTTAATCTGTTGTGCATTCTATTCTGCCCCAACCCCATGAAACCCTTGCTGTGATGAAAGTCGATTCCCGCAGCGGCGTATAGATTTTCCCGCGGAGCCGCGGAGATAATCGAGCCGCGGAGTTATAGCTTCTGAGAATGAGAGCACGCAGAGAGACCTTCGGTCTTTCGTGTGCCGTATCGGCCATTTGCAGGGTGCGGCCCTTGTGGCCGTCCGACAATGCAAGTTCGGTGCACCTTGCCAACAAAAAAAGCAGATGACATTATTACACAGGAACTTTTCTTTACAAAAAGTAAAAAGTCAGGACAATGAGAACAGTGCGAAAGAGAATGCGGAAGGGGAGGTCTGAAGGACAAAAAACAGATATGGAGAACGAAAAAGAGAAAGAAAAAAGGCAGAGCCCCGACCTTTCTACAGTTAGGTCAGTGACCTAACCGTTGAATGTCAGTGACCTAACAGTTAAATGTCAGTGACCTAACAGTTAAATGTCAGTGACCTAACCGCAGTAAGGTCCGCCATTGGAAATGACTGAAGAAGCCGCCTAAACGCAAAGACTATATAACACACTGATTTATAGAGTTTTGCCAACTCGCCCCAAGAATCGCTTCTTTTCGCCCGACAACCTATTCGCTCAAAAAGAATCGATTCTCAGAAGGGGTTGCAAAGAAAAAATCTTGACGGTTAGTCAAATACGGACATCCTCGCTATGAGACTCAGCATGCCGGACAGACCTGTACGGCCACTACGGCCAAGGGTTTTATTTCCTTACTTCGTCACATTTATATTGAGGCCCAATGCTGCCCTTGATTATCAGACTTTTCACGCAGAGCCGCAAAACTTATTGAGCCGCAGAGATGAGATACGTGTGAGAGGCAGAGATCGCTGAGAGGCCTTCGGCCTTATGAGGAGAGCGCAGAGAGTCGTGCGTCGGTGGGGCAGCCTCGGCTTGCAGGGTGTGACAAGAACTCCGAGGTTGAGAGCGGCCTTCGGTCTTTTGAGAAAAGCAACTTCCGCGAGATATATTTCTCGCCAAGCCGCCAAGGTCGCAAAGGAGAAGCATGAATATTTTTTTGCAACGACTTTCCACGACTTTTCACGACTTATGCTCGCTGTCGCTTGCTTAGCGCGGAAGTATGCTCTTCGTGTACATTCCGATCCTCTTGCAGGGCGCAGGTAGGCTGGGTTAGGGGGCCGTCCGCCATTGCTGGGTAACCAATTTCCCATCCGGGGTGCGGACGGCCACAAGGGCCGCGCCCTGCAAATGGCCAATACGACACACAAAAGACCGAAGGGCTCTCTGCGTGCTCTCATTCGCAGAAGCAATAACTTCGCGGCCCGATTATCTCCGCGGCTCCGCGAGAAAATATATACGCCGCTGCGAGAATCGACTTGCATCACAGCTAGGGTTTTATTTGTTTTTGTTAGAATTGGAACAGGATAGAATATGAATCTCCGCTCGTAACTCCCTTCTTAACTTTCGAACAGCATTCGCAGAATAGTTACGCGAACATTCGCTGTTGTCATTTTTTATTATTTAAGCAGAAAATTAAAGTTTTCGGCTTAAAATTTGTTCAATAGCAAGGAATTGCGTATTTTTGCCGGATATAAAAGTGTCTGTTTGACCACTTATTAGATAATATGAATAGAAGAGGACGTTTCTTTGCCATTACTACGGCTTCCTACAACAAGAAAGGAAGCTTAGTTAATGGGGGGGGGGGTATTCGTACTTCTCCTTCAACACAGGTGAACAACTGATATGGTCGGCTGTTCACAACAGCTGTGAAATAGTATCTTTCTATAACGGCAAAGCCATTGCCAGGTGGGGTGGCTATGCCCCTCGTGCCATTAACGCAAGCAAGTGATGAGCTACTTGCGTTACATCATAAGTGAGGTGCAGTGGTGTGTCATCATGCTGATGATACACTGTTTTGCTATATGCCAGGCGTCGGCAGCAACGTCGCCGGACAGCACCCGTTTTGTGACGGCGAGTCTGATGGTCATCAGTCCCGGCAACGAGATCTATTCGGTCTTCGGTCATTGCGTGCTCCACATGCAATGTCCGTCAAAGGATCTCGACTATGTCTATACCTTTGAGACTGAGCCCAACTATCTGAAATTCTTTGCCGGCAAGTCGAAGGCTTGCTTCGTCGCTGTACCTACCCGGGAATTCCTGCAGCAGTATAAGGCTGAGGGACGTGGCGTCACGGAGTATGCGCTCAATCTCACGCCCCACGAGAAGCAGGAACTGTGGCGCGCGCTCGACGAGGATATGGAGGAAGGACCAAGGCGATATTTCACTTTCTTCCGAAATAATTGCATCACGCTCAGTCTGCTTATGGTTGAGAGTGTTCTGCAAAATGAATACATTGACTTCAGTCATTTCGGGCAATTGATGAAACCTACAAATGGAGAAGGCATCCGATACTTGTCTCGCCACGCTCCGTGGGCTGAATTTGTTTTCATGACATTTCTCGGCAGTCAAGCTGATGGCTATTGGCCTGCAGAGGACAGAATGGCTCCGGAGATCATAACGACATATCTCAAGCAAGGCTCCATTGTCAGCACGCAGAACTCCCACATAAGAAGACCAGTCTTTACGGGGCGAGAAACGACATTGTTGCCCCTGCGAGTTTTTCCTACACCCACAGGATTTACACCCCATGTGTTCTCTGTAATCTTCTTGCTGCTCATAGTTGTCTTAACAGTTGCCGAACATCTGTGCAGTTGGGAGCGCGAGCGGGGTGTGACCAATACCCTCTTGTTTGCCCTACAGACTCTTTTCGGATGTTTTCTTCTGTATTTCTCTTTAGTTTCCAACCTCTTCGGTCGTGGCTGGAACTGGTATCTCATTCCCTTCAACCCACTACCTCTCGTAGTGTGGCTTTGCTTCCGCCATCGACCTCTATATAATAATGTGTATGCTGTATATGCACTCATTCTCCTGTTGTTCATCGTTGTCACACCTTTCATTACCTGCCAGGTTGATGCAGCCCACTTGCTCATCGTCGCCGCTCTGATGGTGAGGTGTGCCGACAGATACTACAACGGGAGGAAAGAACAAATAAATATGATTAGTACTGATAAATAAATTTACAAGGCAATGAAAACAAAGATTTACCTACGATTGAAATGGCTGTTACTTTGCTGTTTCCTGCTACTTAGCGTCAATATGATGGCGGGATCTACCTACTACTACAAGGTGACAGCGACGGCATCGCCCACTGGCGAGGGCAAGGTGTATGTCTCAGACGAACAGGAAAAGCCCAAGAGCAATGGTTACGAAGACAATAAGAGCATTACTGCTCCAGGATCATCTACAGGTCAGGCTGCATCAAAAGAGTTCTATCTCTTTGCTCAGCCTGCAGAGGGTTATCTCTTCGACAAATGGACCAAAGATGATGGAACGACGGAAGTGAGCAAACAGAAAAACGCTACAACAGGAACTCTGACTAGTTCGTCTAAGGACGAAAACAATCCAGCCACGTTTGGCTATATCGCGCATTTTATCAAAGCGGGTGACGCCTATGTTGTATCAGAAGATGAAGCCGTCGGCACGGCAGGCATCAGCAAGCCTACCAATGCGATAGGTGAAGAGGTGACATTAACCGCCTACCCCGATATGTTTGCCGGCAAGTTTAAGGCCTGGACAAAGGATGGCAAGGTGGTGTCGACAGACAATCCCTATACCTTTACCGTCACAGAGGACAACAAAGGCAAGTATGTGGCAACGTTCGACAAGATCGACATGGCGAAAACAGGCTTCTATTGCATCGTAAGGAACGTGAAGTTTAACCGCAATTTAGGGCTGATGGGCATTTCAGATCAAACAGTATCGAGTAGTAACAGATACCTAAAGAACTCCATCATGCTCTTGGAGAGCAACAGCGATGTGATGCACGCCTCACCTGCTTTTGTTCTAAAGCTCACAGGAAAGTCTGACGGGACTGGAGGATTGGAAGACGCCAATATGGCTGCTCAAGGTAAGGATTCCAAGTCTATTGCCAAAAAGACATATACCTTCTCTAAGCATGGTGATCATTTCTATATCTATGGCTCAGCAGGTTCTTCTACCGCCTATATGGTGGATTATGCTGATGCCTTCACTCAAGAAGAGGGTGTTGGCAAAGTGAACCATCCCGGACTTTATGGTGGTGCCAATGAGGATGACGGGTCTTACCACTGGCAGGTCATCCCTATCACCCGCAACAGTACAGATGCTTACTTTGGCGCTATGCCCTCTGAGCAGGCAAAGGTAGGCGACAAGTACTACACCACCATGTACACCGCCTTCCCCTACGAGTGTCTTGATGACGTAAAGGCCTACACCGTTGACATGATCAACGCCGATGGTACGGTGCACCTCAAAGAGATTACCTCGGGCAAGGTGCCTTCTAAGACCGCCGTCGTGCTGGCGTGCAACAGCACCAAGCCTAACAAGAACCGTCTGCTGCCGCTGCTCGAGGAGCCCGCTGCCGTAGAAGGTGACAACCTGCTGAAACGCGAGATCTGGCTAAAGAACGAGAACAAGGCAGAAGACGAGTACCGCACAAAGTTCGATGCCTCGAAGATGCGCGTGCTTGGAAACACTACCGGCTCCTTCGACAATGTGAATAACAGTGATGTCTTAGAAGGTGGCTCCACCGGAACGCTCACCTATATCAAGAACAATACTTGCTATCTCGACGTGAGCAATGTAGAGAACCCCGCCACTTCCTACAAACTCTCAACCAAGGAACCGCTGGCTGCCATTGATGGCTACTACCGCATTCAGAACGGATATGGAATCACAGAGAACAATGGCCAGAGTAAAGATGGTCACTATGTGCAGGTGACGGATGCTGCATGGGCAGCTCCCAACCAGACAGCTGCTGCGACCAAGACCGAACCTGGTTCTGTGATCTATCTCAAGGCTACGCCTGTCAGCGACGATATGCTGCGCGTGGAAAATCTGCGCTCGCAGGGCATAGAGGTCGTCGGTGGCACAGCCCGCAAAGACTTTCTGGAGCTTTACAACAGTCTGGGCAAGATGACTACCGAGCAGCGATATGAATATCTGCGCAAGGCACAGCAGGAAGGATACATCTTCACCGGTCGCGCCCTCTTGGAGGCAGGCATCTATGCGGTCGCCAACGAGCTGGTAAAGGGCTATGAGGCTCCCGAGGATGTGAAGGACCTCTCCAGCGAATTCAACAAGCAGATTGCTGATGCCCTTGACATCGACATGTATATGACCCGCACACAGCTCTCCAACGGACAGGAAGCATGGACGCTCAAGGAACATGTGCTCAACTTTGACAAGATCTCTGACTTCGTAACTAAAAACATAGATCGATTCAAAGAAGGCTTCACGGCCATGCGCAAGGTGTGGGGTACGACAACCGGCGAGACCATAGAGACTGAAGAGGTACAGACCTTAAGCGAGTTGGGCTACAACATCAAGGATGATAAGACGCTCTCTTCGGGCGATTATCCTGTGAAGTTGAACGACGACGGTTCTTGCCAGACATCCTACGAGGCGATCTTCACGCATCCAGAGCTGCTCTATTACTGGTTGAAACTCAACGTATGGAAGATGCTCAACAATCCGGATAATTACAAGGATGCCCTGCAGAGCATGACGGGCAGCGACTATCTCTATAAAGCGTTCAAAGAGATGGGCGGGCACGATACCGTAATGCGCTATATCCGCCGTCTGCACTACGACACGGACTACTATCTGATCGACGGCTATGTGTCAAACGGCGCTGAGGGCAACGAAGGTGACAAATACACCAACCTGGGACGTTTCGGATTCTGCAATAACAATACTACGAGCTCTTATTATCCCGCTGAGCTTTCTACAGCCAAGGATGGTGGCAAGTGGGTGCTGAAGCAGGTGACTGCTGACGACGACAGCTATTTTGGCATCAAGGCCAGCGATAAGTTCCAGGGACTTGACGGTCATTACTATAGCACGCTCTGTGTGGACTTCCCCATTGACGTGACCAAGTGCAGCGAAGGACTCCACTTCTATTCGGTAGACGGCAACTTAGGCGAAGCAGAAACACGAAACTATAGTGACGGGCAAAAGTGGACCTACCGCTACATCACTCTCAACGAGATCACCGACGTGGTACCGGCAGGACTGCCTGTCATCGTAGAGACGGAGAACACCGATGCCAGCAAAAACCGTATCGTACCGGTGGTGAGCAACCAGACCTATGAGGGCACGACCCTGCTGAAAGGCATCTTCTTCAATGCCGGAAAGAGTAATGCTGACGATAGCTATGGCTCTGTGATCGAGAACATCATGGAGAATCTCTTCGATTATCAGTATAACAACATGGCAGATGCGCTCAACCATCGCTACGGCATCAGCTACGACGCTACATCACAGAAGATCTTCACACTTCAAAAGAATGCCAATGACACGCACAACCCCATGGGCTTCTATCACTATACGGGTACGTCGCTGAGTCACAACAAGGCATTCATGGTGATCGACAACTCGGCTGTTTCTGCCGGGGCAAAGATCTACATTGGCTATCAGGATGGCGCTGCTACTGGTATCGATAATATCAACGTTGATGCTACACAACCTCATACTGATGCCATCTATGATCTCCAGGGCCGACGTGTGGCTAAGCCTATGCAGGGTGGCATCTATATCATCAACGGGAAGAAAGTAGTAATTACTAAATAGAAAACGAAATGAAGAAAAAAATATATTTGAAGCCTTCATCGAATGTAATCCGTCTCAACATTAAGGATCAACTGTTGGACAACAAAATGGGAAACCATTCTTTGCCACATGTTGGAGACAGTTACGAAGGAGATGATCAGGGTGCGAAGAAATACACGCTGCCTGATGAAGAGGATGGCTGGGGTACTATCCCAAAATCACACAGTCCTTGGGACGATTAAGTTTGAGACGAGCAAGCTGAAAACGATTCAGTAAAACACTCACAAGGCAGGGTCCTATCTTACGGATCCTGCCTTTTTTCGTCTGACAGAGCATGAATGATGCGCACTTTTGGGGTGCGCATCTCTTATTAGATATTGTAGCGTTGCCGGCATGCCACTTCGCATGCGATTGCGGCATAGACCCTGCAAGGGCGGACGGCCACAAGGGCCGAGCCCTGCATAAAGACACTAAACGTCTACGAAAGGGCATCAATATTTCTTTTCAGTCCATCGTATTTAGCGCGTTTGACGGCAGAGCCTTTGAACAGACGGCGATAGTCTTCGACGGACAAGTTGTCCCATTTTTGTCGCGTCATGCCCAGCAGCTCCTCACGCGGCTGGAGCTCAGGTGTCGCGCAAGGCGTGGCAAAACGGTTCCACGGGCAGGCACGCTGGCAACGGTCGCAGCCGTAGAACATGTCGCCCATGGCAGACTTCGCCGCCTCCGACAGAGCCCCCCGGTTCTCTATCGTCTGATAGGAGAGGCAGCGCTCCGAGGCGAAACCGGTGATCTCACCGTAGCCCTCCACAGGCTTCGCCGGCAGACAGAGCGCGTGCGTGGGGCAGGCATCGATGCACCGATGGCACGTGCCGCAACGGTTCGGCAGCGGCTTGTCAGGTTCCTGCTCCTCTGTGATAAACAGTTCTCCCAAGAAGAACTCACTGCCCGCATGGGGAATGATCAGCATTTGGTTCTTGCCGATCCAGCCGAGCCCCGCCTGCACAGCCCAGTAACGCTCCAGCACGGGTGCCGTGTCGACAAATGCCCGGTACTCCGTGATGCCGGCACGGGCGGCGAGCTGTCGCAGTTTGCCCTTCACGATGTCATGATAATCCTGACCAAGGGCATAGTCGGCAATCTGAGGCTCACCTTCCGGCAGTCGATGAGCCGGATAATAATTGAGCGCTACGACGACAATGGTCTTCACGCCGGGCATAAGGAGGCGCGGGTCGAACCGTTTGTCGAGATAGTTCTCCAAGTAGTGCATGTCTGCGTTGCCGCCCTTGGCGAGCCATTCCGTGCAATGAGTGCGCATAGCATTAGTCACAGTGCATGCACGGGCAAAGCCACAAACAAAAAAGCCGAGGTTTTTAGCCTCGGCTTCAATCATATTACGTAATTCTGACATATCGTTTATTCAAACGTCTTAAACTCGTAGCCTTGTTCCTTCAGCCAGCGGAGGCTCTCGGGCAGGGCTGTCTTGAGCTTGTCGATAGCCTTCAGCGAGTCGTGGAACGTGATGATGGAGCCGTTGCGTGCATAACGCTTGACGTTGTTCACGACCCCTTGTGCCGTCATCCATTTAGAGTAGTCGCGCGTGACGAGGTCCCACATGATGATCTTATAGTAACGGTTCACCCACCAGTAGACATCCGATTTCATCCATCCGTGTGGCGGGCGGAAGAGATGCGCCTTGATGAGCTCGTTGGCCATCGACACATCCTGTCCGTAGGTGATCGCCATGTGCTTCAGGCTCCCGAGATGATGGAACGTGTGGTTGCCCACCTGGTGTCCTTCCTCCACGATACGGTTGTAGAGGTCGTGGTAGCGCAGCACATTCTCCCCCACCATGAAGAAGGTGGCTTTAGCACCATACTCCTTCAGGGTGTCAAGGATGAACGGTGTCGACTCGGGGATGGGCCCGTCGTCGAAGGTGAGGTAGACGGAGTGGTCGTGCTTGTCCATCCGCCAGACAGCTTTCGGATAGAGCCAGCGCAACCACATCGCCGGTTGCTCAATGATCATAGTTTACTGTCCGGGTTGCAGAACCTGACCACCCTGTCCGACATAACGCTGATAGAAACGCTGCATCTCTCCGGCCTGCTTGGCAGCAAGCTTAGCATCGATGAGCTTCGTCACCTCAGCGGTCTGGTTCATGATAGAGAACTGCACCATGATGTCGTTGGCCGACTGCTGGAAGCGGATACCCTGGAGGCTGAGATAATATTCCACATACTCCTTGGCATTCTCATAGACAGCATTGATGCATTTCTTGGCTTCGGCCTTGTCACCGACGAGGGCGTAGGCCTTTGCCAGGTCAGTACCGCCCGACATATAGTTCATCGGCACATTGTAGGTCGGGATCTCCTTCATTGCCTTCGCCAGTGCTTTCTTCGCGAGGTCCCTGTGTCCCTCGGCGATGAGGTGCAGGGCGAGGGTAGCGAAGAGGCGGCGGTGCGTATAGCACATACGCATGACGGTCTCGTCGATATACAGTCCCGGCACCGACAAGCCTCCGTAGCGGAAGCGCTCCATCATGTTGTGGTAGGTCTTCATCGTATCGAAGTTCTTGGCTCCCGGCACATTGGTCGTGAACGGCGTGATGCGGTTGGCCAGACCTTCCTGCACGAAGTTGTCACCGAGGTTCATGAAGTTCTCCTCGCCCACCGTGACGGCGACGTAGAGCGGCCGTGTCCAGTTGCACTGCGCGATCATCTCGAGCATCATGAGGTCGTTCTTATAGAGCGCATTCTTACCCTTGAGGGAGATGACCATACGGCTGGGGATCGAATCGGCAGCCATCATCATGCCACTCTTGCGCACGGCGTTCTTGTCGATGGTGACAAAGACGGTATCGGTCGGGATGACGTGGAAGTCGGAGTTCTTGGACCGTACCCAGTATTTGAGGACGTTCTTCAGCTCGAACGGGTCGTTGCCAAACTGAGCCTTGGCCTGCTCCGGGTTCTGCTTGTAGAACTGCAGGATCTGCTGCTTGAGCGACGGCTGCACCTCGATATACTCGTTTGTCCCCGAGCAGTAGTCGAGTCGCGGCCAGGAGATAGGCACGGCGGGCGAGTTGTAAGCCGGACGTTTCATCTGGTCGATGTACCAGTCGGTCTGGAGGTAGGAGAGGTTGCAGACGCGGGCGTCGGTGCGCACGCCTTCAGTCTCCTGGTTGTACCAGAGCGGGAAGGTATCGTTGTCACCATTGGTGAAGATGATCGGGTTGCCCTTGTCCTGCAGCGACATGAGGTAGTTGCGTCCGAAGTCGCGGCAGGTATATCGTCCGGAGCGGTCGTGGTCGTTCCAAGTCTGCGACACCATCTGTACCGGCACCAAGAGGCAGAGCACGCCGATGACGGCAGCGAGTGCCACGCGGTTCACCTTCACACGCTTGCCAAGGAGGTCGTAGAGGGCTGCGACACCCATGCCGCACCAGATGGCGAAGGCGTAGAACGAGCCGGCATAAGCATAGTCGCGCTCACGCGGCTGTACCGGTGTCTGGTTCAGATAGATGACGATCGCCAGCCCTGTCATGAAGAACAGGAAGAAAACGACCCAGAACTGACGGATGCCGCGGCGGCCGCGGAACGCCTGCCAGAAGAGTCCAATAAGTCCGAGGATAAGCGGCAGACAGTAGAACACGTTGTGTCCTTTGTTGCCGGTGGGGTTCTTCACGGGATCATAAGCCCGCAGATCCTTCGGCAGCTTCGACTGGTCACCGAGCCGCGCGTTGTCGATGAACGGGATGCCCGTGATCCAGTTGCCATGCTCGAGCTCGCCGTTGCCCTGGATATCATTCTGACGGCCGGCGAAGTTCCACATGAAGTAACGCCAGTACATGAAGTTGCACTGGTAAGAGAGGAAGAACCGGAGGTTCTCGAGCTGTGTCGGCACCTTCACCGTCATCTGCTCTCCGCAGCGGTCGTAAGGCACCTCCGTGCCATCTACACCACCCATCCACGACTCATAGTCCTGGGCATGGCTGGAGTCGTACATACGCGGGAAGATCATGTTCTGCGCGTAGACATACTTGTCTTTGTGTGTGACAACGAAGTAAGAGTCTTTCTCGTTCTTCGAAGCTTTCTCTTTCCGGCTGTAGACGGGCGCGCCTGACTTCATGACCGGCGTGCACATGTCACCGTCCTGCTTCAGCGCTACCTGCGAGGTGTACGCCTGGCCGTAGAGCAACGGGCGGTCACCATACTGGTCACGGCTGAGGTAGGAGCCGAGGGTGAAGATGTCCTCCGGTGAGTTCTGATCCATCGGCGGATTGGCTACGGAGCGGATCACGATGAGGGCATACGACGAGTAGCCGATCATCAGCATGAGCATGCAGAGGAGCGCTGTGTTCTTGAAACGTGAGGTGACGAGATACACGGGCTTCTTGTCCACGATCTTCTTGCGGTTGAGCAGGAAGGCGACAATGGCGAGGACGATGATGCCGATGACGACCGCCGACCAGCCATAGCCGTAGAACGGGATGCCGATGAGGGCGAAGGAGAGGAGGAACGAGAGGTTCTCGCGCTTGCGGCTGCGGCCCTCGAAGCTCTCGAAGATCGCCCAGATGGTGCAGCCCACCAGACAGGCAATATAAATAATGAGTCCGGTGTTGAACGGCAGTCCCAAGACGTTGACGAAGAACAGTTCAAACCATCCACCCACAGTGACGATGCCCGGCACGACGCCATAGAGCACGGCGGCGAGGATGACGAAGCTGATGAGCAGGGCGATGAGTGAGCCCTTGACCTCCACGTTCGGGAACCGTTTGTAGCAGTAGACGAGGACGATGGCGGGCAGGCACAGCAGGTTGAGCAGGTGCACACCGATGGACAGTCCCGTCATGTAGAAGATCAGCACAAGCCAACGGTCAGCGTGTGGCTCGTCGGCGTGATCTTCCCACTTGAGGATAAGCCAGAACACCACGGCGGTGAAGGCGGACGAGTAAGCATAGACCTCACCCTCGACGGCGGAGAACCAGAAGGTGTCCGACCAGGTGTAGATGAGCGCGCCCACCATACCGGAGGCCTCGATGGCAATCATCTTGGCAACGGTCAGCTCGCTCCAGTCCTTGACGATGAGCTTGCGCACCAGATGCGTGATGGTCCAGAAAAGGAATAGGATCGTAGCGGCTGAGAGCAGGGCAGACATGGTGTTGACCATCCGTGCCACCTGCGATGGGTCACTGGCGAAATGGGAGAAAAGATTGGCGGTAAGCATGAAGAACGGGGCCCCTGGCGGATGACCGATCTCAAGCTTGTAGCCTGTGGTGATAAACTCGGGACAGTCCCAGAAAGAGGCTGTCGGCTCAATGGTAGACACATAGGTAAACGCTGCGATGGCGAAAGCCACCCAGCCGAGAATCGTGTCTACTAAACGGTATTGTTTCATCTTTACCTATAAAAACTGATGAGTTATTGCAATAATTCCGTGCAAAGTTACGCAATTTATCACAACTATTCCCTGCTAAAGGCAAAAAATGAGAATCTTCTCATTTTATTAACACAAGTCTTTGATGAATCCGCGCATCATGTCATCATGTTCTCTGACACATTGGTAATAGCGCATCTGGTTCCTTGCACGGTCAAGGTTATGCTCCGGATACTTGCATTTCCAATAATGGTCGCCACTGATATAATCCCACAGGAAGCGAACGCTCTGCATGAAGGGGAAGAGTGCCACGGCATAAGGAAGATTGTCGGTCTCCACGGGTGTGAGGAAGCGCGCGCCTTCGAGATAGCCACGCGTGAAAGACTTGAAGATCTCTTCATTGAATGCCACATGGCTCAAATCGGGATCGTCCTCGGCCGTGGTATTGGCAGCGGAACGCAGGAAGTCGCCATAGTCGGAGAAGACAAACGACGGCATGACGGTGTCGAGGTCGATGACACACAACACATGTCCATTCTCGTCAAACATCATGTTGTTGACTTTTGTATCACAATGACACACGCGCTTGGGCAGTTTTCCTTCCCGATACAACCGCTCAGCCTTGCACATCTCTTCGGCATCTTGGTCGATGAGCGTGAGCAACTGCCGCACGGGAGCCTCTCCTGCGCGGTTCACCGGATCCTTCGACGTCACCTCACGCAACTGCTCTAAGCGAAACTCCATATTGTGGAAGTTGGGAATGACCTCCCCAAGCTTCTCCGGGATATCAACCAACATATCCTCGAAATGTCCAAAAGCCTTGCCCGCGAAGTAAGAATACTCCGGTGTCACGGCCTCATAGGTCTTGGCATTGGGAATGAAGACCATCATTCGCCACACTGTGCCGTCAGCCTCGCGATGATAGAGCCTGCCATCCCCGGCAGGAAGGAAACGAAGCACCTTCCGCTCGATATCCGACTCGTGCGCTGCCTCCAACTTCTTGCGGATATGACGTGTCACGGCTGCGATATTGTTCATCAGCATGTCCACATCCGGGAAGACGCTTGTATTAATGCGCTGCAGCACATAGTCAGGAGTTTCAGCTGCTTTCGTCGTTACTTTGAACGTGTCATTGATTAGCCCGTTCCCCAATGGACGGATATCAGCAACCACGCCTTCTATAGCAAAGTTTGATACTATCGCGGAGATACGTTCTGTGTTTGTAAGATCTTGATTCATTGATATTAGTCTTAGATTAATGTTAGTTTCTTGAATATTTAGCAGACAGCCTCTTTAATGGCACCGATAATAAAATCGATGTCCTCATCCGTGACCAGTGGTCCCGATGGCAGGCAGAGCCCCCGTTTGAAGAGGCGCTCACTCACTCCATTGACATACGCTGGCGCTTCCTTGTAGACCGGCTGCCGGTGCATCGGTTTCCACAACGGCCGCGACTCAATGTTGCACTGGTCGAGCCACATCCGAAGTGCCTCGACGTTGTCGTTCGGCTCACAGTCGGTGCGTGCCTGAGAGACCTGGTGGATGACACCCGCGGCACCCCCTACCGCCCCTTTGACCGTTGTCTTGTACGCGTTCTCCTGGCCTTGGATGCGCACGTCGGGGTCGATGAGCACCGTGTTGAGCCAGTAGTTGCTCTCACTGTCGCTGCCGCTCTCGGCATGGAACGTGAAGCCGTCCATGTGACTGAAAGCCTCCGCATAACGCGCCGCGACATGCCGGTGCCAGGCGACATGCTCACGCAGGACCGTGAGCTGGCCGCGCCCGATACCCGCACAGACATTCGACAGCCGGTAGTTGTAACCGATATGCTCATGCTGGTAGTAGGGATAGCCCTCGCGGGCCTGTGTGGCATAGAACATCACACGGTCGCGCGCCGCCGCATCGGGACAGATGAGAGCGCCGCCGCCCGATGTCGTGATCATCTTGTTGCCATTGAAGCTCAGCACCCCGTAGTCGCCGAAGGTGCCACAGACACGGCCGCGGTAACGCGAGCCCAGTCCCTCGGCGGCATCCTCGATGAGCGGGATGCCGTATTTGTCAGCCACCGCTTTTATCTCGTCGATCTTGGCAGGCAAGCCATAGAGGTAGACACAGATGATAGCCTTGGGCTTCCGTCCTGTCTTACGGATACGGTCGGCGACAGCCTCATCGAGCAGTTGCGGATCCATGTTCCACGTCTCCGGCTCAGAGTCGACAAAGACTGGCGTCGCCCCCTGGTAGCACACCGGATGGGAGGAAGCGCAGAACGTGAAACTCTGACAGATCACCTCATCGCCAGGACCAACCCCAAGGGCGATGAGCGCCAGATGCACGGCCGATGTGCCGGAAGCCAGCGCCACGACCTGCTTGCCGTTCAGATCGTCGTAACCCTCCTGCCACAGCGCGTCCGGATCGGCGTCATGAGCCTCGATACATGCCGGGTAAGGCTCGTCAGCCCACGTCGGTGCCGAAGGCTTAGAAGTCACGAACCGCTTGAGCTCGGCTTCGAAAGCATTGACATTCGGTCCCAAGGGCACCACCCAGTTGGTGTCGAATGCCTCTTGTATATACTTCATCTCATTGCCCGACATGTGAGCCAGGCACAGAATAATCCTTTTCTCTCGTCTTTGCATGATTTGTTACTTATCCTTCTTGCTCATCATCTGCTCAATCTGAGCATCTGAGAAGCCTTGTTCCTTCAATATGCGTTTCAAATTATTCAACTGTGCTGTCTGTGTATTCAACCGTTCGTCCTGCTCCTTGATCTTGCCGTCCTGCTCCTTGATCTTGCCGTCCTGCTCCTTGATCTTGCCGTCCTGCTCCTTGATCTTGCCGTCCTGCTCCTTAATCTTTTTGTCACGGCTCATGATGGCAGTGTCACGGTCCTCGATGGCTGAGTAATACTCATCCTCCACATTCATATTCTGACGCATCTGCGGATTGGACGCGGCGGCGGTGAGACGGTGGACAATATAGTTCATATCACTGCTGTCGGTATATCTCGACTCATCGAGACAGAGCAGATGAGGATCATCCTTGTCGCGCTTCGTCTGATCCAGCACACTGAGCACCTCGTCAAGGCGGTTGTTGATAACACCATGGAGCAACGGGATTTGGACGATGATGCTGTCATGTACAAGACTCTCTACAAAGGGATCCGGCATGCCTTTAGTCACCTCACGTCCTTCATAGTCGTAAGCCTTGTGGCTTACATAAAGCACGGGAACGTCAATGTCGCCGACCCGGTGGCCCATGATATAGATGGTCACCATCGGGTAGGCAAAACCCTTATGGC
This sequence comes from uncultured Prevotella sp., assembly GCA_900315955.1. Classification (GTDB taxonomy): domain Bacteria; phylum Bacteroidota; class Bacteroidia; order Bacteroidales; family Bacteroidaceae; genus Prevotella. The sequence continues at coordinate 12,967 of ONBC01000014.1, read as the reverse complement.
AACCCTCCTGTCTGTCGATATTGTTCTTGTCACTGTATTGGGCGCCAAGATACTGACGGAAGCGAAGGGTCTCCGTCTCTACCCACGTCTTCTGAAGTTCTATAAGGATGAGTTTCGTCTCGTTCTCACCCGTTCGGATACGGGCACCGAAGTCGATACGGAACATCGAGATCTTGTCGTTGGTCTCGTTGGCATACTCGTGCGGACGAAGCTCAACACTGACAACATCCTTCTTCAGCAATGCCGACAGCACTGTCCTGGCCACACGCTCGTCCTCCATGAGATATTTGAACACGGAGTCGTAAATAGGATTGGCTACGTATATCATATCTGACATCTTTAAAACCTGTGTTGCAAAGATACTGTTTTTATCCTATATTGACCACCTGCTTCAAGATAAAAATTGTTTCTAAATCTGCTCACCACCATAATTCATCTTCCTGCCAAGAACGGTGCAGGCGATCATCTAAATATACTTCTTGATAATCTCATAGTACCCACGACTCCCAAAGAACTCCATAAGTTCATAATCTGGGTTGTGATTGCCTTCAATCAATTGTACTCCATCCTCGCCTATTGCAACGTCCCAACCTATGAACCTAATCTCCGGCAGACACTCTGCTGCCCGCTTGCTGATAGCCACGACCTCGTCCCAATGAGGGATCTTGCGGCCAAGCATCACAATATCAGTTTGAGGATGTTTAATTATCTTTTCTCCAGCATGATTCTTTCCATAAGTGCAGACGATGCCTTCTTTGATATCTACTTCATAGATGGCACCACCCTTTGCATAATTATCGACAATGGTTGAACCCACTCCAGCCCGCAGAATGGCCTTTATCACGTGTGCCTTCCCATCTTTATCAAGAATGGTATGCGTACGTATCGTGTTGACAGAAGTATTACCGAAGCACATGTCATGATGCTGTTTAATCACTTCTTCTATTAACACATCTTCATTCTTTAACTCATTAAAGACTTTTTTGCGATCTTCAATGTCATTTGGTATCATCAGTTTACGTACCCCCCCCCTTCTACACCTCGTAAAGGTTTCACAACTACCGTCTGGTGCTGATAGGAGAACTTTAGAAATTCATCTAAAGTAGCAGAGGTAACATACAGCCAGTCACGATGGACAAAAGCTTTGAACCTGGTATTAAAATCACTCTTGTTTTCCAAGAAGTGGATGTAGTCTTTCTTGTTAAGAAGGTTGAACAGCTTGCAGATACGGCCGTAAGTCATCATCTTCTTTCGCTGCGGACCGCTCATTCGCCAAAATTCTCCATAGACATATTGACGGATAAGGCACGAATGGCGTATCAGTGCTCCAAAATAATCGAGGAAACAATAGATGCGCGAAACATGCTCTTCTTTAGAAAGGGAATTGAGAAGACGGTAAGTCTTCTTTATATATTGCAAATAGATATTCATTTCCCAATGCTTTATAACAGGTCGAAATTATCGGAAAGCAGTTGATTTTTAGTTGTTATCACCACGGCATCATACATCATCATGATTACATCCTCGTCGTAATTGCCAATGATGGACTTATTTTCCTTTCCAACAATATTATTCATAATCAACTTTACGAAGTCCACTCCTGCACCATAAGCATGGAGATAGGCACCACCAAACCGTGGGTTGATTTCAGATAGATAGTATTCACCATCTTTTATAAAGAAGTCCATGTCACAGGGGCCATTCAGTTCCAGCACATCGCATACTTCCTCTACAAAGGCGAATAGTTTGGGATCTTTGAAAGAAATGGTTTTACTGGCACCTCCAATACGGCTCTCTATCTTACGTTTTGAAAAGATTGCCACAGGCTTGTGAGAATAGCAGTCGACGTAGACATCAGCATCACAGTCACCTCCTGTCATCAACTCTTGAATGATGTAGGTGAAACGATGGTCGTTGAACTTCTCCACAGCTTCTTCCCAATTATTCACTTTCCCTATTCCCACGCTACCGCTGCCGGAGATAGGCTTCATAAACACAGGAAAAGCTATTTCTCCTTTATCCAAGCCTTCCTTGAAACTTTCCAGACTGTTGTAAGTCAAGACCGTGCGCACATGCTTTTGAGAAAGATGACGAAACATCTCATACTTGTTGAAACATAAATGGGCCGTTTCCTTGGAGGGACAGAGCGGAAGCACACCCTTAGACAAGAGTTCCTCCCGATGGCTTGCAAGCAGTTCTATCTCAGGGTCTATCAAGGTCGTAATGGCCTTCACTTCGTTCTCTTGGCAGATTTTAAGAATCGTCCTAAAATAATCTGGCGCGTCTATTCTTGGCACGAGAAAGGCCTTGTCTGCCTCAAAAAGAGCCGGTGCAACAGGACTTAAGTCTGTTGCGATGATGTCATAAGAACCGTTCAACGATTTTCTGACATCTTGAAGCAAGGAGTTCCTTCTCCCGGCACTACAAAAAAGTATACTACTCATATTTTAATATCTATTATTAGCTATAAATTGGTCTACGTCCCATTCTTCTCTCAACAGAGAATATCTGCCTTCTTGCTGCAAATATACATTAGGGAAATAATGGATAAACAAAGGTGAAAGCGTCATTGTGTAAGCACCTACTCGATGGAAAAGAATTCTGTCTCCGCAAATCAATTTAGGAGACCCCTTGGGCATCTCAAAAAGTCGATCATATTCCAAGCACGACAATCCGCTGACGATTTGTGGATTGTCTGCTAAAGAATGCTCTTTGGAATCGTCCAATAAGAATTCCTTAAAGTAATCGGATTTGTGGAAGAAAGGATCCACATCATTTCTCGTTCCGTCTGTGCAGACATAGTAACGGCCGTCATGCTCCTTCACATCGATTACTTGCATCAGATAATCAAAAGCTGAGGCCACAACGGCATTGCCAGGCTCAACCACTATCGCTATATTCCTCAGTTTTTCGGGCATTGCTTCATAGAAACCATCTACATATTGCTGATATGTTGGTTTTCCTGGCATAATACCGAAGAAGCCACCACCCAAGTCCCAATACGATAAATTCAATTTAGAATCTAAGATTATGCTGGAGACATAAGCTATCACTCTCTTATAGAAACCCACACTCCGAGTCTTAGGCTCCCTATGAGTATGTATGCCTACGATTTTAATATTGTCTATCGCCAAAATATCGTCTACTGCTCGTCCGAAATCTCCCGATTCATACGAAAATCCGAAACGATTATCATCGTCGGGACCGTCGGCATCCTCTGGAGAAACCTTGGAGATATTGATATTAAGTCTAATGCCAACCTTATAATGCTGGTCGTGAGGCAATTCGCGTAGCCATTCTATCTCGCGCCAACATTCAACATTCACTATGGCTCCATTCTTAACGGCCTGAAGGAATGTTTCCTTAGATTTAAGCGGTCCATTATATATAATATGCCGTTTGTCAAAGCCCACCCTCAAGGCAAGGGAGTACTCATGATACGATACCACCTCCGCGTAGCACCCATGATCTTTGGCTATTTGCAAAACAGCCGGTAGCGAGTTTGTCTTAACGGAATAGCCTATAACCGCGCTTTTGAATCGAGACTCGAGTGCAGTCCTAAACTCGTTGATATTCCTAACAAGTTCTTCTTCATCGAGAATGAAACAAGGGGTTGACAATTTCTGTTTAGTTGTGTCCATTGAATTCCTCCATTGTCGCAGCAGTCGTTGCATTATTCGTATTGATACCTTCCCGCTTGAGTACTGTTTTAATAGTGTCCCAAATTACCGTGAGGTCGGTTAAGAAGGAGATATGATCAACATACCACACATCCAGTTCAAACTTCTTTTGCCACGTCATTGCATTTCTCCCATGACATTGAGCCCAGCCCGTAATTCCCGGACGCACATCGTGGCGACGCATCTGTTCCTTGGAATAGAGCGGCAAATACTTAACCAAAAGCGGGCGGGGACCTATCAAACTCATGTCGCCTTTGAGAACATTGAAGAGCTGTGGGAGCTCATCAAGCGAAGTGTTTCTTACAAATTTCCCTATCGGTGTGATTCTGAGAGTGTCCAGCAATAATTTTCCATCCGGTCCTTTCTTGTCGTTCATGGTCTTAAACTTAATGACCTTGAAGATCTTACCTTTATATCCAGGTCTGGGCTGGAGAAAGAACACGCCGGCTCCCTCGTTTGCGAAATAAAGGAGAACGGAAACGATTATCATGATGGGCGACAGAACAATGATAGCCGACAAAGAAAGTACGATGTCTAATAATCTTTTAACGAAATGCTGATACATACTACCGCTTGTCGCTTAAATGATAGTCTTCTGGCTTGCCCCACAACTGCTCATACGGATTTTCTTCCATCTCTTTCTTAAAATCACGCAGCTGGTCCAAATAAGAGTATTTCGGTTTCCAGTTCAACTCTTTAAAAGTTTTTGTTGCGTCGAAGGCATTCTCCAATGGGTCTGGCTTGTCCTTCACGTAAGTAATCACAGACGGATGGTCTTTAGGTGAGAATACTTCCACTATACCCTTGATTTGCTCTTCTAACGACACCTGCCAGCCATTGCCTACGTTATAAGTGCCGCCTTCAATATCTGATGCCACGCAATTTGACACGAGCTGTACGAAATCCTTAATATAGACCATTTCCTTTCTCTTCTTGCAGTTGCCCCAAATCTCAATGGGCAAGCTCTTCATAGCCCTGTCCATCAACATTCTGTAGGGCATCATGCGACGCTGAAAGTTGGCATAATGATAGGGGTTGGGATGATACTCATAGATGGTGAAAAAACGAAGGATAAAACGCTGGAAACCATAAGTAGCATGACAATGCTCTATCAGGTCTACAGCAGCATTCTTCGCAATGGCATAGATGGAGTGGTCACCAGTAAGCGGATAACCGCGACGCAGATCCGGGCCTAACTTGCCCCCGTTCTTGAATCCATCAAAATATTCTGCCAAATCGTAAGGGCTTTGAGGGAAGATAATCTTCTTGCAATTATGCTGAAGCATAAAAAGCAAGACATTGAGTGTACCAACGGTGATCGACTCTATCAAGTCCTGAGGATCATAGGCATAGCGTGAGGGAAGGCTGCCTGCGAAATGACAAACGGCATAAACATCACCAATGTTGTCCAACACCTGGAAAGAATCCTTATCCTTGATGTTGACGGAGTAATAACTCATTCCTCGTTCCTGAAAAAATCCATTGTCATTCTTCCGTCCACCAACAGCAACTACATCATAGCCGTCAGCTTTCAACTTCACACTCACCGGTGCGCCTAAATTTCCGGTCGCACCAAATACTACAACCTTTTTATTCATCTGAGTTTATTTAAATTCCAAAAATATCCGAAAGCAACTTTTTGATACCACGTGGATGATGGTATTCGTTCGCTTTAGTGCTTGTATATAACCTTCCCGTCTCTGATGATATTGTTCCTGAAATCCTCATTCTTTATATGGTCCCATACACACACGTCAAAGAAATAGGGGATCCGGGATTCGTACAGGGCGGTTTTAAGACTGACGACATCTGAAGATGTTATCTGCGCTCCTTTAAGGCAGATATCAATGTCGGAGCCTCTGCCATAGTCGCCGCGGGCGCGCGAGCCATACAGCACGACCTCCTCAATGCTGGGGATATTACCAAGAATGCTCCGCAGCTCATCGATATATTGCTCTTTCAGTCCATATTGCATGATTAAATTCTCTTTTCCATCTTTGCGGCAAGTTCTTTCAGAATCGGATAAAATGTTGTCAGGATCTGGTCTATCACATTCGTCTCCGTTTCCTCATCATAGACATGAGCTGTGGTGTTCCTGCTTTCCAACATGTCAAACCAAGGCGCTGCATTGTCGATTAGTCCAGAAACGACAGCTTGTCGGATAACATCTCTTGAACCCATCATCTTCTCTGTTCCGCCTTGGTATTCAAGATAGTTTTTCAAGACCTTCCATGCAAGTTCCTGAGTATATTCAAATCTTTGAATCATCCCATCTTTTTCAAGCGCAGACAGTCCTCTATGGTGGTATTGCTCCACTGTTTCTGTCAGACGGGCTAACGCCTTCTTATAGGTGCTTAGCCGCTGTATCCATCTTATTTCTTTATTTTCCATATCTCTTCACGTTGGACAGCCTTCTTGGTGTTGGCAGTGCAGAGCGGTCACTCCAGTGAACGATAGAACGCTAACAGGGCGTTCCACACATCGCGCTGCTCATACCGCTCATGGACCATCCTCGGGGCATTGGCAGCCATGCGCGTCACCTCCTCCGGATGGTCCAGGAACCACTCCATGGTCTCGGTGAGCGCCGGCGTGATGTCACGCCACTTGCCCCGCCGGTCGAGCGGCGATCGGATGATCTTTCCGTTCAGCCCGTCCTTGATGATCTCGTTGGATCCACTGATGTCGGTCACGATAGACGCCAGGCCCATGGCCCCCGCCTCTATCGGCACATTGGGGAAGCCCTCACGGTAGGAGGGGAAGACCAGGGCATCGGCAGCCATGAGGAACGGGCGGACATCATACTGCGCACCGACATATTTCACGGTTTTGTCGGTGAGGAAGAACTGACGTACGTCCTCGGGGATGGCATCGCCCTGTTCCATGTTTCCCACGAGGAGCAGCCGAAGCTCAGGATGACGTTTCGCAAGGGCTTGCATAGCCTTGCACAGTTCCTGCATGCCTTTATCATTGATGATGCGACCGATGAAGATAAAGACAAAGTCGTCGGGCGCGAAGCCGAGTTGCTGCCGCTGCCGGGCACGGAAGGCCTCAACGGCAGTGTCATCGACATTGGCTGCCGGCTGTTTCGTGCTGTCGGCAACGGTCTGACGGCGTGAGAACCACTGCGTGTCCCTGCCGTTGATATTACCGTAGTGGAGCACGCGGAGCGGCTTGCGTGTGATATGGTCTTCGCGCAGAGCGTGGAGCACGCCGTTACCTTCGGGGATGATGTTGGTGGCAAAGGCGCAGGTCAGCCGCTCCATCGTCTTAAGCAACCACCGCATCGGTCCGTGTGCGCCCTGGTAACGCAGTCCCGTGACGAGATAGACGCGGTGGGGCACGTGTGCCGCCCAGGCTGCGACCATGGCAAGGAGTGAGCCTTTCGGCGTGTTGGCATGGACACACCAGGGATGCTCGCGACGGAAGAGGCGGTAGAGGTCACGCAGTGACCTCAGGTCTGCCATCACACTGATCTGGCGGTGCATCGGCACGTTGACGACGCGTATCCCCTCACGCCGGGCGACAAAATCGAGACATCCTGTGTCGGAGGCCACGCCCACGACGTCATAATACTGGTTCAGGAACTGCAGTTGTCCACGCAGCAATCCTTCCAACGAAATATCTGCGGTCGTCAACCGCATCAACAGTTTCTTATTCATCAAAACAAATAGTTTATACCAGCAACTTCGCTCAACTTATCTTTCGCAACGGCTTGGCACGACTTTTCACGACTTATGCTTGCTATCGCTCGATTTGAGCTGAATGTCATCTTTGCCCGATGCAGGAAAAGTCGTGGAAAGTCGTGAAAAGCCGATGCAAAATCTCACACCCGTAGGTTGTGGAAAGCCGTGAAAAGCCGATGCATAATCTCACAAACGCTTGTCGTGGAGAATCGCTGCGCAGTTTAGCACTTGTCGTGAAAAGCCGATGGACCAAGGCACCGATGAAAATAACGGTGCCTGCCGAAATTTAGCACATAACCTACTTTACTATTCGTTGTAGTCAAATAGTTAATCAGCTGCGCAATATGCGCTGGCTCAATATCTTTCACAGCCTTCAATTCCAAGACCATCATATCGTCAACATATAGATCAGGAACAAAATTGCCTACTTCTACAATACCTTTATAATACACCTTTAGAGGCATCTGTTCCTCTACTTTATGCCCTTTTTGTCGAAGTTCCCATGACAAAGCTTTACCATAAACGTTCTCTGAATAACCCACTTGAAGCTGCCTGCAAACCTCATAAAAGGCATCTATTACATCTTTAGACAATTCTGGATACAACAGCATAATTGTTTAGTCTTTAGATTAAATTACTATTTTTTCTGCAACAACTATAATTCTGGTTCACAACTTTTGCTGTAGTTTTAATGCAACGCCTTTTCCGACTTATGCATCTGTCTTTCGCAACGGCTTTACACAACCTTTCACGGCTGCTACATCTTTTTTCAACGGCTTTACACGACTTTTCACGACTTATACTCGCTATCGCTCGATTTGAGCTGAATGTCTTCTTTGCCCGATGCAGGAAAAGCCGTGGAAAGTCGTGAAAAGCCGTTGCGAAATCTCACAACCGTATGTCGTGGAAAGCCGATGCAGAAAACGGTGCGAAAGTCGTGGAAAGTCGTGAAAAGCCGATGCGAGATCTCTCACCCGCAAGTCGTGGAAAGTCGTGGAAAGCCGATGCAGAAAACGGTGCGAAAGTCGTGGAAAGTCGATGCGGCTGGCTGCTTCGCCCAGTGGTAAAAACCTCCTATTGGCCACAACAACTCGTAAGAAACCATAGAGCGTCGGGACCCTTAAAGACGCAAATAGTCCCTGCACAAGGCACATTATGTTGATATTCAACACTATGCGGCCGATGCACAGGTTATGCAGCTATAACTGCAAAGTTAAAAGAAAAAAAACATACTGCCAACAAAAAGGGCAACAAATTATGTTGCCCCAGCTGTTCTCAAGCTTTTCACAGCTTATGATCGCCCAGGATGACCTGATGCCGGTTCGGCTGCCGCCTGGTGTAACTGACGTGCAGCCAGCGTGGTCTGGGTTCGTGGAGCGGCTCGATGATGAGCTGGTCGAAGTCGAGGCGCTTGACAAACTTCACCGCCTCACGCCAGTCGTCGAACGTGGAGAGCAGGATGTCCGCTGCCTCGCCCCGGGTATGCTGCGAGCCCCCCACTCCGCCGACAGCGTTGTTGACCCGCCGCGAGCGGTAGCCGGAAGTGATGTAGATAGCGCCGAAATGATGGCGCATCGGCTCGAGGATGTTCTCACAGAGTGCGCGCAATGCCTCTATCTCTTTCTCGCCCGGCGTGTTGTCGAGGCCTCGGGCCGTTGCCTCTCCCGACCGCGTGAACTCTATCAGACGGAAGTGAGGTGTCAGATAAAACTTGTTGGGTGACAACGTGTTGGAAGATGTTGTCCCGTTGGAAGGGTCAGCAGGTGTTGATGATTGGATGTCGTGCTCTATTGCACGCACTGCGGCATTAATGGATTGTGTAGTCATAGTCTTAATATTTTTTGAAAAGAAATCACACATTATTATATTAACATTGCACACCCTCCCTGAAGAGGGAGGCGTAAAGTCAGCCTTGTCTCCCGTCACCCCTGCCCAAGGCCTCCCTCACTCTCTCAGCCAAGGGCGGCTGACGTTTCATCCTGTTACGGATGCGGAAGACGATGGATTGGGGATAACGTGGAGGCTGCCAACCCACCACTGGGAAGACCCTGTTGGAGAGAAAGCGGCACGATGCCGCCATGCCATGTCCGTCTGTGAGCACCCGCTCCTCGGCGGCTTCCATGATGAGTTCCATCAGGCACCGCTTCGTCGAATGCCACTTCACGCTGCCCGCAGAACGTGAGAGCAGGTCCTTCACGACGGCCGCAGCATCAAAACCACAGTTGGATGATAGGTCAGAGAATTTTCTGTTATCGTTCATTTGATTCATATTTACGTTCATTTCTGGAGAAATGCTCATGAGTTCTTTTCATCTCCTTTTCAACCGCAAAAGTAAGAAGTCTCGTGCGATCGTGCAAGAAAGAGCCCTCATTTTTAAGAGATAAACACAGTGTTTGAAACGACATTTCGTAATGGAGGATATTTGAAAGGTTAGTTAACAGTTCAAAGACTTCTAACATGGCATGGGAAGAAAATAAGATTTGCCACCCGTCTTCAGCATAAGGGAATTATTGGCTCAAAGGCGGAAATCCGTGGCCTAACTCTAATTTTTCTTTACAAAAAGTAAAAAGTCAGGACAACGGGAATGGTGCGAAAGAGAACACGAAAGGGAGGCATGAGAGACGAAAAACGGGGTTGGAAAGCACGAAAAAGAGACAGAGAGCCGACCTTTCTACAGTTATGTCACCGAACTTTAACGGTTAGGTAACCGACCTAACCGTTGAATGTCACTGACCTTACTACGGTTAGGTACACTACCTAACCGTAGTAAGGTCAGTCATTTGGAGCGACAGGAAAAGTCTTTCAATAGCGAAATAAATATAACCATTTGATTTACAACTATTTATAAACTTGGCCCATAATCGCGTTCTTTTGAGCCAACCTCCTCTTCGCTCGAAAAGAATCGATTCTCAGAGGGGGTTGCAAAAAATAAATCTTGACACTTACTCCACTTAGCCCCATCGCTAAGATTTATCTGTCCGTCGAATTATGATGTCCAGCCACGGAGATCAGCTCTAAGCACAAAAGACACGTACCATTGTCAAGGCCAACCCAACGTTTGCCCCCGACGAGCGTATACTGATCAAGGCAGGCAGCAACTTCCTTCCTGAGAAGCCGTGACCTTACTTCTTCCTGATGATCGTCAGGCCGTCGCGTATCGGCACAATGACCTTCTCCACGCGGTCGTCGTTGGCAATAGAGTCGTTGAAACGACGGATGCCGAGAGTCTGACTGTCTCGGTCGTAGGCAGGATCGATGACATGTCCGTCCCACAGCGTGTTATCGGCGAGGATGATGCCACCTTTATTTAAGATGGGGAAGAGGGCATCGTAGGTCTCGACATACGTGCGCTTGTCACCGTCGAGAAACATCATGTCGAACATCACGCCGAGCCTCGGCGCTTCCTTCACCGCGTCTCCGATACGGAAGTTGATGAGGTCGGCGACCTCGGATCCCTCAATCCACTTGCGCGTGAAATCCTCCATCTCATCGTTGATCTCATAGGTAAAGACCTTCCCCCGCCTCTCCCCTTCAGAGAGGGCAGCCAGTCCTTCCGCCATGCAGATCGCGGAGTAGCCGGAGAAGGTGCCGACCTCCAAAATCGTACGGGGCCGGAGCATCATCACGAGCATCTTCAGCAGCCTGCCCTGGAGATGACCTGAGGCCATGTGGCCGTGGACAGTGTGGATGTTCGTGGCCCGCCACAACCGATAGAGATAGTCGCCCTCCGCATCGGAGTGGGCGGTAGCATAGTCGACGATAGCTTCCGGCTCAATCATTGTCAAGCAATCCTCTGACAGCAAGTTCATAGCTCCGCAGTCCGAAGCCGCAGATGACCCCCTTGCAGCCCGCACTGATCATGGACTTATGGCGGTACTCCTCGCGCTGATGCACATTGCTGATATGCACCTCTACGACGGGGCAATGGAGCGAGCGGATGCAGTCGAGCAGGGCGATGCTCGTATGGGTATAGGCGCCGGCGTTGAGCACGATGCCCGCACAGTCGGCGGAGAAACCCACCTCCTGCATCTTGTTGATCAGCTCGCCCTCAATGTTGCTCTGGTAATAGCAGAGCTCCACATCGGGGAAGAGCTTCTGCAACTTCGGGAGGTATGCCTCGAAGCTGCTGTGCCCGTAGATGCCGGGCTCACGCACGCCCAACATATTAAGATTGGGACCGTTTATTATCTGAATCTTTCTCATTTCTGCGAACAAATTATTAACTTTGACACAAAATTAAAGATAAAGCGTGACATTGCAAAAGAAAACAGACAATAAAACGACAAAAAAGTTATCACCTGAGGCTGACCTCGTGCGCCGTTTCATGCGCTACCTGAAGTTGGACCGCAACTACTCCGTCAACACCCAGGAGGCTTACAGTCACGACCTTGGCTACTTCATGCGGTTCCTTCACGAGCACGGGCTGTCGCCGTTGGAGGTGAAGCTCGAAGACCTCGAACAGTTTGCCGCCTCGCTCCACGAATATAACCTCGGCGCGCGGTCGCAGTCGCGCATCCTCTTCGGCGTGCGGTCCTTCTACCGCTACCTCACGCTCGACGGCTTTCTCGAGGTCGACCCCACGGAACTCCTCGAGTCGCCTATCCTGCCCAAGCATCTGCCGACCTATCTCTCTACGGAGGAGGTGGACCGACTTGAAGACAGCATCGACTTAGAGACCAACGAGGGACAGCGCAACCGCGCCATCATCGAGACGCTCTTCTCCTGCGGGCTGCGCGTCTCGGAGCTGACGAACCTCAAGCTGTCGGATCTCAACCTCGACGAGCATTTCATCCGCGTCATCGGCAAGGGCGACAAGGAGCGGCTCGTGCCGATCTCCGACCGCGCCATCCATGAGCTGCAACTGTGGTTCGAGGACCGGAAAGAGATGAAGATCAAACCCGGCGAGGAGGATTACGTGTTCCTCAACCGCCGCGGCCATCATCTGACACGCGTCATGATCCTCATCATGATCAAGCGTCAGGCCCTCGCCGCCGGCATCAAGAAGACGATCTCGCCGCACACCCTCCGCCACTCCTTCGCTACGGCCATGCTCAAAGGCGGGGCCGACCTCCGCGTCATCCAGGTGCTCCTCGGACACGCCAACATAGGCACCACGGAGATATACACCCATCTCGACGACGAGTCGCTGCGCAAGGAGATCCTCGAACATCATCCGAGGAACAGGAAGAAGCTTAATTAGTGTTTACTGAATAAATTATAATTCATTGATTTACAGCAAATTAGTTGTGCATTTGTTTGGCGTTTAAACATAAAATTTGTACACTTTGTAGTGTTAATAAGAGAAGAGAATGAAGTATACATCGCAAAACATTTTAGAGTGGAACTACTACCACTCAAAAATGGCAAGTTAATTTTTCAGTGAACACTAATTACTTTCCGGCCAAGTCTGCCGAACGCAGGGGCCGGTCTTGTGCCGGCCCACAAATAATGATCGACATATTTTTTTAAAAGGGGTTGGGACATTATTTTAGGGCCGGCACAAGACCACAAATAATGTCCCATGTTGTGCTTCAATACAAGAAACTCCATAATCTACTTTCTAAAACATTTTTCCCACAAAAAAGTTCTGTATTTCTTATATTT
>ONBC01000012.1 GCA_900315955.1 uncultured Prevotella sp. | reverse complement strand
CTGAAGTCGAATGCGCTCCAATGAAGTCTGGAGCAAACTTTTAGTCTTTTCCATCATTGTTGACTTTAGGTGTCAACCTTATTTAAAAAAAGACACACGTCCGGCATCATGCCTCGCAGTTTTGTTGTTGCGCTTGTCTCGCGATACCGTTTGTTTCGCATTATGGTTATCGCTGAATAATTACCATGACTTTTACTCCAAATTAATCCTGCATGATTTCAATCTTCTTTAAGGTAAAGCCGGTGCCGCCTATGATGATTCCTGTACCGGAATTGAACGTATCAACCATGCCCTGCGACATACCGAACTCTAAGGTTGTTGTTCCGGATTCAACCCATACAGTGTTCTTGCCATTGCCGTCAACGTCGGGTGCCCCCCAGTTACCATCGCAGACGCAGACACTGGCACCGTTTGGATTGTCGAAAGTGAGGCGAATTCTTGTACCAGCGGCAAGCGTAACATTCTCCAACTTGAACTGGTCTGTTTTAAGGTACTGCCAGTCGTCCCAGGTATTGACCACATTGTTGCCTTCCCAGATGACTGTTGCATTGCTGCTTGACGAACCACCCGATATCTCTTCTGAGAGTATGACCTCGGGAAGGGTGTATTTCTTGCCACTGCAGTCCTCAAGCACAATCTTCGCCGGTCCTGCCTTGATACCCATAGGCGTATATATCAGAAGCGAGGCCGTTGCCTTGCGCCGGAACTCGGTAGCATCCACCGAGATGACATTGCCTTCCTTTCCGGGGAAGTAGGCTTTTTCGATGAATTCCAAGTCGTTGCCATAAACCTCGACACATTCATTGATCTTGATTTCCTTGTCAAGGGGAGCCGCGCGCTGAGGATCGGGCTTGCCAACGGACAACGACTGCGGCGACACAGCCGATTGCTCTCCTGCTTTCACTGTGATAACTCCGCCGTCGGCCGGAAGGCCACCCGGCGTAATGACGGTAAGGTAATCGCTGCCCACTCTGGTGATGTCGTTAACTGTGATATTCCCCGGGAACACTACGGCACCGACATTTTCCAGGCCGATGCCAGTAATGGTAACCTTCTGACCCTCAATGACCTTTTCCGGAAATACCGATTTTACCTCAAACACATTATCGGATTCCGTCTCCTCGTTATTATCACATGCCGTCAGCACTGTACCCGACACGAAAGGCAGGCATGCTGAGAGTAAACATATCAGTAGTTTTTTCATTTTCTATTCCGTTTGAAGTATTACCAATTGGGATTTTGCGTTAGATTTCCGTTCTTCTTCAACTCCGACTGCGGGATGGGGAACAAGTAGTATTTGTCATCCCACTGACGCGTCTCGGTCTTCCTGTTGAGAATAAGGGCACCATTGCTGTCAAGCTTGAAGTCGGCCACATCTATATTTCTGAAAAACTCAGGACCTTTCTTCCAACGGCGTACGTCCCAGAAGCGATGCCCCTCGAAAGCCAATTCCACCATGCGCTCACGCATGTAGTGCTCCATAAAATTGCTGCTGCCCTTGAATTCGGGCATCTGGATGTCGGGACGGCGGCGCAGCACGTTGATGGCTTCGTTGGCCGACATGCCGAATTCTCCCTTTGCGTCAGCATCGCCATAGTAGTTATACATAGCCTCAGCATAGTTAAGGTAAAACTCGGCCAGTCGCATTACTATCCAATTGTGGCGTGTAGTGGTTTGGTTATTGGCTGTCGTGACGCAGTTGCCGTCAACATACTTTTTAAGATAGTAACCCGTTGGCGTAGCTCCATATTTGGGCGCGCCGTTGAATCCTCCCTGCCAGGTCTCAATGGAAATCTGCTGGGCAGCGTTCGACGGCCAGAGGTCACCATTCTTGACGATGGTGAGGGCAAAACGCGGGTCGAGACCCTCGTATGGCTTTTCGGTTGTCACGTCGATATTTCCGGGATGCTTTTCCTTGAAGGTCTTGCCATCTGCCTGATACTCGTAGGCATCAATCAAGGATTGCGTGGGACAGTTGCCCGAGTTGCCGTTCTCAATGCCGGTCGGATAGTTGTACTTCTCAAAGTCGTTGCTGGCCTGGGTGCCAAGAACGAATATGAACTCAGGATTAGTGAATGACTCGTGTCCCCAGAGGTCGGCATATTTGCTGAGCTTGTAGCCCCAAAGAGGTGCATTGTCGATGATGACCTTGCTTGCGGCGGCTGCCTTCTTCCACAGTTCCTTATTGTTGCCGGGATTAAACAACGGCGAGGCTTCATAAAGCAGCACCCGGGCCTTAAGCGCCAAAGCAGCCCCCCGGGTGGCACGCCCTATTTCCTGTCCTGGAACATCGTTGTAAGACACGGGCAGATACTCGGCAACAGCATCCAACTCATCAATTATGAACTGGAACACGTCCTTGGCGGGCGTGCGCTTTACGCTGTTGGCCTGCGCATTGGTGAGCGTAGTTGTCACCAATGGCACGTCACCATAGGCCCTCACCAGTTCGAAATAGAAATATGCGCGGAGGAAACGCAGCTCGTAAGGGAAGATCTCAAACTGCTGTTTCATTGTCTGATAGTTGGGGTCGTACTCATAGTCGGAAAGGTCAATATGCTGTATGCGCTCAAGATACATGTGTATCTGCGTGATGGCGCGGTACGACCGTTCCCACGTGTCGGCAAAGGGATACGACGGTGTCCAGCCGCCATTGTAGTATTTCTGAATAGGAGAATAGGAATGGGCAAACTCGGCCTCGTCGGTGGCACTGGCAATCAAAGCCCCCGAGCCATAGATGTTGTCCTTGAACTCGCTTGGCACTTGGGCATAGACGTCATAGACCAACGCTTTTACACCGTTAATAGGACTGTTATAGGTCCAGTCCTCATCGCGGCTCGACGCTTCATTATAGCCGAGGTCGGCGCAGCTGGTTATGGTTACAGCAGCCAAACCCATAAGAACGTATTTTAACTTGTTCATATCAATGTGTATCATTTAGTTAGAAATTTAACGTCACGCCAACGTTAACACCCTTGAACAAAGGATAAGCCGTTGAGAGAACCTCAGCGTCCATTGTATCGACATTATCAAATGAGAGCAGGTTCTCACCTTGGATAAACACCTTGGCTGCGCTGAGGCCAATGTGGGAGAGCATTGCGGCCGGCACCTTATAATAAAGTTCGATATTCCGCATCTTCAGGAAATGTACGGGCTTATACCATACGTCGCTGGCTTGCGTGTTATTGCTGTTGTCAAGTGTTGTCAACCGCGGATAAAGAGCATTGTCGCCGGCTACATCCCAGCAGTTGTTGTAGTAATCAACCGACAGATTGCCATTGTTGGCCATTCCTCCCCAGATGGCATTCGGCAACCACTTCATATAGTTGCCAGTTCCCTGGAACCATGCGTCCAAGCCAAAGCCCTTGTATTCAAGGCCGACGTTGAAGCCATAGTTGAGCTCTGGAATGTCAGTGGCTCCGCCCAGGCTTGTCACGTCGAAAGCATTGATGACATGATCGCCGTTGAGGTCTTGGTATTTCAGGTCGCCTGTGCTCACGGTAGAGAATTCTTGTCTGTAGCTCGCATCGATATCGGCCTGATCCTTGAAGAAACCAGCCTTCCTAAGTCCCCATGCCTCATTGACGCGGTGACCGACAGGATCGCTCAGCGGATAGGTAGGTGTGCCGATATACTGTGTCACCTCGTTGCGGGCCCACGAGAGATTGGCACCGAGATTGAGATGAAGATTTGGCATTATTTCTTTTGCGTATTTTGCACCAAACTCTAAACCATAGCTCTTTACTTTCCCCACGTCGTTATACGACGACTGGATGCCGACCACGGATGAGTTCTCGTTGTTTGCCGAGAGCATGATGTGACTGCGCAGCTGGTAGAACACATCGGCTGTCAGGTCGAGTGCGTTGGCTAAGCGCAGGTCGGTACCGACATTGTAATTATGTGCGGTTTCCTGCGAGAAGTTGGTTGTCGGGAAATAGCCGAGTGAGGCACCCCATGTGGCCTGATAGCTGCTGCCGATAACGACGTAACCATGGGTTGCGTCCCAGGAGGGCAGCCACATGCCATAGGTAGGCATATAGTCGGTGTGCTGAATGCCTGCCGACGCGCGCACCTTACCATAGTTGAGCAGTCCGTTAGGATTGTTGGCAAAGATGTATGCCAACGACAACGTGGGAGAAAAAGCCCACTTCGAGGGATAGGAACGGTTGGAGCCGTTGCCTGCCAATACAAGGTCGGCAACATAGCGGTTTTGCAGGTCGTAGTGGAAAGAGCCCATGATATTCTGACGGTAGAAAGTATTGCCGCGGCCGTCGCTGTTCTCACCGTTGTTCTCGTAAATAACCGATGCCGAGAAGTGGTCGCCGGGGAGGAAGGATCGCTTGTAGTTGAGCCCCATGGTGGCCTTAGCTTTCCACCACTGGCTGTCAATCCAGTTGCTGAAGGTGATATTGGTCTGCTTGTTGCCGAAAGTGGTGAGTTTCACGTGTTCTTTGTCACCGATGGAACCGGTATAGTGCTCGTAGCCGTACTGGTGATCCTTGTGAGAGTTTTCGGCGTAGATGGCGCAGTTGGAATAGCCTGCGCTGACAAAGAACCTCAGTCCTTTGAGCAGAAAGTCGAGGTTCTGCGTAAGCTTTGCGTCCACCCACAGCTGCCGTTGATGGGTCTTGTAGAAGCCGGACTCTCTTACCTTGGCCACGGGATTGGCATCGCCATAGGCCTCATTACCACCCCAAAGCCCTGTTGAGGTCTTGTAAGGAAAGACACTCGCCGGCACGGTGTAGATGGCTGCCGTAGCAGCATCAGCGGTGAGCTCGGAAGGTCGTTTGGTCTCCTGGAAGATACCCAACAGGTTTACCGACATTGTTGTGGTGTTGGTGATGTTGAAGTCGAGATTGGTCCGAATGTTGGCTTTTGACTGCCGCAGTTGGGCATTCCAATCACTCTGTTTGGCATCGCGCAACGCACCTCTTGCGTCAGTATAATCAATATTGGTGTAATATCTCACTTTGTCCGTACCGCCGGATACCGTAAGATACCCGTGGTCTTCCTCCGCCGTATTCTTAAAGACAAGGTCGCGCCAGTTCACGTCAGGGTAGAAGTAAGGATCCGTTCCATTTTTGAAAAGTTGGAGTTCTTGGTCGGTGTAGGCGGACGGTAGCCCGTCGTTATGCCGGGCTCGGTTGAGAGCGTTGGCGTAGTTGTAACCGTCGACCATGTCGGCAAATTCCGGTTTGAACTGGAACTTATGACTATAGTCGACCACGACGCGCGTCTTTCCCATCGCTCCACGCTTGGTTTTCACGAGAATGGCACCGTTGATGCCTTTGTGTCCAAGGAGAGCGGTGGCTGCAGCATCTTTTAGCACTGTGACACTCTCCACTTCCTCCACACTCAGCCGGTCGATGGGCCGTTCGTAACCATCGACGAGAATAAGGATACTCTTGTCGTTAAGTGTGTGATAGCCGCGTATGTTGAATGAAGCGCCTTTGCCCTCATCCCCGGCGAATCCTCCGTTTGACAGAGCCGTGAGACCTGGCAGACGGCCATAAAGCGCTTGGGCAAGATTAGCGGCCGATGTCTGCTGCAATTCTTCGCCTGTAAGGGTGGTTGCGGAAGCGGAGCTGAGAAAGTCACTCACCTCCACACCGTAACCCAAATCGAAGGCCATCGCATGCTTATCGTTGAGTTTGACCTGCGCATTGGCCGCAAGGCTACCGGCTAATGCCGCAAGCGTCAGCATTCTGTTTATATTCATATTGATATGCTTCTTTGTAATATTTATACTATAAGATTACCAACCTGGGTTCTGGTTCAAACCGTAGCCCTTATTAATCTCATCGCGTGAGATAGGAGAAAGATACCATTTGTCAGTCCACTTACTCTTCTGTTTGTCTGTGTCCCACCACACCCGGATGTTATTGGTGCAGGGTATCTTCTCATAGATGCAGTCGGGCCAGGGTTCTCCTGCTTTCAGGCTCGTGTTGCCGTCGTAGTCTTTGGGATCCATCTTGTTGCCATTGGCATCTTTACGCCAAATGCGCAATTGATGAACTTGTTTCTTGAAAATGTCGGCACGTTTGTATCGCACGAGATCGTACCAGCGCTGGTCCTCAAAACCGAACTCGCAGGCTCGCTCGCGCAGCAGCTGCTCGATAAAGTTGTCCTTGTTGCTTGTGAGGTTGAGTTCTGGGTTCATCACCTCAATCTTGCCTAATCCTACGCGTGCGCGCACCTTATTCATTTCGTCGCACGCTTTCTGCAGATTACCTGTTTGAGCCAATGCTTCGGCATAGCAAAGATGGATATCGGCCATTCGCAGGTAAGCGTAATTGGTGGGATAGTAGGCCGTGTAGCCGTTGTCGCGGAGATACTTGAACAGCTTCATGCGTGTGGCCCACGGATTGTCCGTGACTTGCGGATTGAATGTTTGGTCAACATTGCCACCCTGCCAGAGTTCTGTGCTTGAAAGCCCCTGATATTGCTCAACGAGATTGTTGCGGTTGACCACCATTGTTTCATAGAGGCGCGGGTCACGGTTGGCAAAAATGTCGATATTATCAGGGTTGTTGGTGTTGAACACGTAGTCGTAAGGGAAGTTGCGCCCGTCTGCCATGCCAAACATTTCCATATACTCGAGCGTGAAGAGTGCCATGCCGAATTCATCCATGCCCTCTGCGTTCCAGTCACCGTTCCAAGCATTGTTACCCGGGCCGGCATGCACTTCAATAATCTTTTCGCTGTTGCCGCGGAACCAGTAGGCGGCACGATAGGCGTTGCAATAGTCTTGTTGTGTATTGCCGGTGGGCTGTATCAACGCAAAGTAGTTGCCGTTAGCGGCATTAGCCGAGAAGAAATCCTCGCATGCCTTAAGTGCCTTTTGCCAAAGCTCAGGCTTGTATCCCTCGGTCCAAATCTGGTTGAGGTTTTGGTTTTCCTCATTTCGAGTGAACTCCATATAAGGCTTGTCGTTGTTGAACAGCGGTGACGCTACAAAATTCCACAGTTTCACACGGAGACCGTAGGCAGACCCTTTGGTCAAGCGGCCGGAGTTAGTGGCCTGGTCTTTTATGTAGAACGGGAGCCCCGGCTCGTCAATGGCATGTTGAAGGAGGTTATCAATAAATTCGGCGGTTTCTATTACGCTCATCCGTTTTCCGTCAACAGCATCGGCAGCCTTAAAGGAGCGTTCCACCTTTGGCAGCCCGCCGAAGTTACGGAAAGCATCGAAGTAGCGCGAGGCCATGATGACGTAACACTCACCCCGAAGCTGACTTTTCTCCTGCTCAGTGAGATCGGGCACTTTGTCTATGTTCTCGATGAAAATCCAACCTTCCCGAATAGTGCGCCAAATGCCGACACGGGCATTGCCGTCACCATTGGCAATGAAAGGGAACTTCACAAACCCACCGTTATCCTGGTCGATCTCGGTAAGGTCACCACCATAGTATTTGCCTAAGTTGTGCCAGCCGCAATACGATTGACAAATGTCGGTGAGCGCGTCAGGATGGGAGTACCACACAGCACCGGTATAGGTGAAAGGATTGTGCATGGCACCATACATGTGCCACAACAACCGCTTAGCATTTTCTCCCTTGGCGAAGATTGTATCTACAGTCACGTCAACACCAGGCTGCTTTTCGAGAAAAGAGCCACCGAAATTGACCTCGTCGACACAGGAGCTCAGTACCCCCATTGCCATCATCATGCCTGTGGCACAGATCAAGGCCTTGGTCTTTATTTTAATAGTCTTTACATTCATTGTTACGAGGATTAGAAATTAATGTTCATGCCGAAGTTATACACGCGTGTCATTGGATAACGCGTGCTTCCATAACCTGCCTGCGCCTCGGGGTCGTTGGCCTTGAAGCTTGTGAAAGTGAGCAGGTTGTAACCGTTGGCATAAACGCGTATACTATTGATTTTGAGGCCGGGAATGTGGAATGAGTAACCAATTTCAAGGTTCTTCAAACGGATGTACGAGGCATCCACCATCCATGGTGCCGATAGGGCACCGTTGTGTTCGCGGGCAGATTTTTCCAGTGAGATACGTGGCAGAATGGCATTGGGATTGTCTTCTGTCCATGAATTGTCATACACCCACTTGTTGAGCATCGATTGGTTTCCCGTGCCGAAAGCCGGCGTGTAGAACGAGCTGAGCTGGCGGTTGACGTGTGCGGCTCCTACCCAGGTCATCGAGAAGTCGAGTCCCTTCCAGTTAAGTGTTGCGTTGACGCTACCCGTGTATTCAGGAATGTCGCTGTAACCGATGGCATGCACATCGTTGGCATCCACCTTGCCGTCTCCCGTGAGGTCAACGAAGACACAGTCACCGGGACGTAGCGTAATCTGCTGGTCAGGCATGTCGGTACCGTATTGGGCCTTGTAATGCTCTTCGGTCTTACCGGGTACATAGAACTCAAAAAACTCGTAGCCGAAAGGCTGTCCGACGGGATGTCCCCGGTGATACATGTGATCGAACTCTTTCTTCACCTCTGCCATTTCCACCACCTTGTTGCGGGAATAGGCGACAGCGGGGGAAATGGAGTAATCCACTTGTCCGATTTTGTCAGCCCAACGCAGCGTAATCTCGTAGCCGTGATTTTTGACGCGGCCATAGTTGATGGAATTAGGCTTTAGGGCGGAAATGCCTGCGACAGTCGTTTCGTTGGACACCAATATGTTTTTTCGGTCTTCCCAGTAAAGATCGATGCCGAGGCTCAGCCGGTCGTTCAAAAACCTGGCATCGAAACCATAGTTCTGTTTGACAGCGGTTTCCCACGTCACATCGGGGTTGCCGTTGCTGCTTTCTCTTGCTCCGGGCATGAACGAGCCATTGGCCGTGCCAAAGTTGCCGGTGCGGTCGTTGGTCCACCATGCGCCGCCATTGTTGTTGTAAAACTGCCAAGTACCAGGAAGATAGAGAAAGCGTCCCACACCCTGGTCATTGCCGACCTTGCCGATAGAGCCGCGTATTTTAAGATAGGTTACAATCTTGCTGATGGGCTTCCAGAATTTCTCGGAGGAAGCTATCCAGCCGACGGAGGCTGACGGGAAGAAGCCAAAACGTTTACCTTTGGCAAAGTTCTCGGAACCATTGTAGCCCATGTTGAGGTCGAGGAGATACTTTGTCTGATAGTCATAGGTGGCACGGGCCACCATGCCCACGTAGCCGCGTGGAATGGAATTGTAGATTCCACCGGGATAATAGTTCTTTGACTCATTGTAAAGCAGCAGAGCCGTGACGTTGTGGTCGCCGAACTTTCGCGCATAGTTGAGGCTGGACTCGGCATACCAATTGCGGCCGCCCCACCTCGCCTCGCTGTAACCAAGAGGCCAGGTGTCGCCCTGGCGCACATACACAATTTTCGGTGAACCGTCGGCCTCGTACTCACCCTCGGCAATTGTAGCCTTGTATTTGATGCCGTCGCCGGTGGTGCGAGCTTTCTGCTGGGTGTAGTCGGAATTGTAGGAACCCTTGATGCGGAAGTCGAGTCCCTTGGTGATGAAGTCGAGATTAAGCTTGTACTGCAGGTCGAGATTTACCACATTCTCGCGCTGTATGGTGTAGCCATGCTGATAGATGAGCCCCAAACCGTCGGATCCGACGGCACCTACTAAATCGGGGTCGGATATGATGCGGCGGCCTTGGCTGTCAAGGCCATAGCCTGACATGGGCGTTCCGTTGTTGAGCAGTCCCTCAACACCGAACAGACCTGACTGGCCGTTGTACTCACCATTGCCGATCGAGTTGCGGCGCCCGATACGGCCTCCGATGCCTATGGATAGTGTGTTCCATCTGCTGAAGTCGATATCAAGATTGGTGCGGAAGTTATAACGACGGTACTTAAAGTTGGCATCCTTGCCCTGATTGAAAGTCTTGAACAGACCGTTTTGGTCGAGCATTCCCACAGAAACGAAATACCGGACACGCTCGGTTCCGCCAGTAACATTTACGTTATATTGCTCTTGCCATGCGTGGTCGTTCATCAGGTATTTAAACCAGTTCGTACTCGGATATACGGTAGGCATATCCATGTCTTTCCAGTGCCTGATGGCTTCCTGCGAGAATTTCAGTCCGTCTTCAGCTACGCCCTCCACGGTCTGTGCGTGGTTGTAGGCCGTAGCATACTCGTACGAACTGGCTGGTTCGAGGAATTTTGAAATCTGCTGTAAGCCAGCCGATGCCGTAAGCGTGATTCTCGGCTTGCCCACCTGTCCGTGACGAGTGGTGACGAGGATCACGCCGTTGGCACCGCGCACGCCGAAGACTGCCGTGGCCGAGGCATCCTTTAGAATCGAGATGTCCTGCACTTCGTTAGGGTCAATTTGAGAGAATCCACGCTCCACACCATCGACAAGTACTAAAGGCTCGGCACTGTTGAACGTTCCCACACCGCGGATGCGGATGACCGGGTCGTCACCGCCGGGTACACCGGAATACTGCACCGACTGCATGCCTGGCAGCTTGCCCGAAAGCGCATTGCCAAGAGAGGCCGCCGGCGACTTGAGAAGCTCCTTGCCGTCAACGTTCGACACAGAGCCGGTCAGGGTCACTTTGCGTTGCTGGCCGTAGCCGATGACCACCAGCTCGTCAAGCTGCTTGTTGTCGGCCAACATAATAATATTATGTGTGGATGACATTACCTTAACTTGCTGGGGCTTATAGCCCACATACGTAAACACCAAGGTTGAACCCTTGGGCACTCCGGGCAGGACATAATTGCCGTCCGCATCGGTCACTGTACCTTTCGACTTGTTTTGAATTTGTACGGTAACACCTATAAGCGGCTCATTCTGCTCATCAGTAACAAGACCCTGCACCTTCAACAGATTCTGCGCAAAGGTCACTCCTGACAGCAACAAAGCCAACAAAAGGAGATGTAATCTGCATGACTTTCCCATTAGCTTAAACAAATAAAAACATTAGCATTAACAAGTTGTATATAAGTTTTCTGGTGCAAAACTATTAACCTTTCTTCATCTCAAAGTGCAAAAAACAGCATTTAATGTTTAATTTCAGCTAATTTTCTACACCAATGGCTGAAAGGTTTGAAATTTGACAACCATTGTCAGAAATTAAACTCCAGACGGCGGCTGTGAGAACCGGACAATCAGCCGACGTATAATCCTAATGGCCTTTCTTGAGCAGCTTCCCGGCAATAACCTTGTGCAGAGTAAGGCTGCTGTTGTCGCCGGCATCGTCCCAGAACATGCCACCGAGCAGACCCTGCGATAGAATGTAATCGCATTTCAATCCAATGGAACGCGCGTTATCATAACTGAGAACAAAATTGCCATCCTTATCTGTTATAAAAGGAACCTTGGCCTCATCGTCCCAGCATTCGGTGCAGCCATCGGCCACCTTTATATCCTTGAAATCAACAAAGTTGCCATAGCTCCCCTTGCCGTGCCCGTAAAACGGCATGCCGAGCACAAGCTTTGTCGCCGGCACGCCCTTGGAGAGAAAAGCCTTGACCGATTTTTCACAATCGTACCATCCGGGATGTTTGGACGATGCGTAGAGTGGCGCATTATGTGAGGGAGGATTGCCCATGTCGTAATCCATGATATTAATGAAATCGATATAAGGCAAGACAGCTTTATAATCTATGTATCCGGCATCGCATGAGGCGGCAAGCGTGAGCAGCTTGTCCTTGCCGACAGCCTGTCGGATGTCGCGCATCATCAGCGTGTAGTTCCTGGTATCTTCCGGTGACGAGGAGATCTGAGCCGCACTGCTTGTGGGATATTCCCAGTCGATGTCGATACCGTCAAGCCCATAGGTGTCAACCATACGACGGCAGTTGGCGGCAAAGGCCTCGCGCGTGGCAGCGGTGCCAGCCATCTCGCTGAAGTTGCCACTGCCCCAGCCTCCTATTGAGAGAAGCACTTTCAGCGCAGGGGAGACCCTTTTCAAAGCAACAATCGTTTTCAGCCGCGCCTCATTGCTGATATTGATGCTTTTGAAATCGTTTCCCACACTGCCAAAAGCATAATTAATGTGTGTGACATACTCAGGCCTGACTTCATTGCCCGACCACGACGTGACGTAGCCCACCACAATTTTGCCGGAAGACCCAGGCTCGTTCGTCCGCTCATCAGTTGTGGGATTTTCTGTAACAGGCCGGAGATCTTTCAGCTCTTCGGTATTGGTTGCACACGATGTCATTGTGGCTAATGCAAAGAACATTATAGCCATACTTCTGAATATCTTCATATCATACAAATTTAATGATTAAGTTTCCGACCGTAAACTTACCATTAAATTCTTCGCAAAAGGTTGAAAAAAACGCAAAAGGTGTCGGAATTGTCGTATTTTGGAAGATTCTTGTGGGTTTTCAAACCATGTTGGACATATATAACCTTAACATTACGCTCACAATCCGCAAACACTGAGTAACGGTCCCAAACAGAGAATACATATTTTATTAATATAAAACTCTATGCAAACGTTCCGTCTTACTATCTTGTGCCTTGCCCTGTGGCTGGCGGGGACTGACTGCCGTACTGCTTCAGCAAAAAGCCTATCGCCGTTTGTCACGGCAAAAGGCCAGAATCTCATCAAACCCGATGGAGGCAAACTCTTCAACGTAGGCTCGAACCTTGGAAACTGGCTCAGTCCAGAAGGTTACAGGTTCAACTTTCAGCGCACCAACAGTGAATGGATGTTCAACGCGATGCTGTGTGAACTCATTGTTCCCGACGACACACGCACATTCTGGCAAGCGTTTAAGGACATGCACATCACGCAGAACAATATAGTCTTCATTAAGAGAACTGGTCTGCCGATGTTTTTATGGGAAAAATCGGACATAACAGCGATGAGTGGCAGGCCCGCTTCTGCCAAGCCATGCGAGGGGCAAACATAGGCTATACGTTTTGCCCTTATAAGAAACAGGAAGGCTCAAATCGCTTCAAACAGGCGGTTTGAGCCTTAATCATCTATCAATTTGTAACCTTCTTTATTTGATTTACATCAATCGTGCTTATTAGTAATTAATATTTACATAATAAGACAGAAGCCTTGCGATGAACCAAGAGGAACGACGACGGGTACATTCAGGACTTAAAGATACAACAAAAACAAAATGTAAGCAAAAGACAAGATAACAAGGAGATAGTCAAAGAAGCACTTTACAAAGTGAAAGTTTACAAGGCACACAAATACGAGTTTGCAAGATTGAACGGGTATCAAAATTACAGTTTTCTGACGGCGAAAAATAATGATAAAATAACGTTAAGGAAAAGAACAACCTACATAAAAAATGAATACCTTTGCAACAGAAAAAAGAAAAACAAAGAAATCTGAAAGGAACAAGCCTTATGAAAAAGATCATCTTAATGTCAGCCATGTTGCTGATGACAATAGCAAGCTTCGGGCGCACACGCGTCAGTGAGAATGCGAAAGTGGTAGGTGACACGATCTACTATGCCGCGAATATGCAGAGTGTCAACAACGCAAGCCAGGCAGCTTATTACCGCCTGCTCAAGACACAGAACAACGGCCTCGCTAAAGAGGATGTGTTCCAGGACTTCTACATGAACGGCAAGCTCCGCGCTGAAGGTGGTTACAACTTCGTCGACCTGAGCAACGACAAGAACACAGTGCTCAACGGGGAAGTGACAACATACTATCCGAATGGCAAGGAGAAACTGCACGGCACATACGTCAACGGCAAGCGCAACGGATACTTCACTCTTCAGCTCCGCGACGGAGGGGTAGCCGTGGTAGCCTACAAGAACGGCAAGTCTGCTTACGACTACTTCATGGTGACCATGCCGGACGGCACACAGCAGAAGCGTGCGCTGAACGAGATCAAGACGCTGCTGCAATAAAACAACAAACACTAAATGAAAGCATAATCTCTCTTACAATAATATACACTTTTATGATAAAAGATGTGTTCAACCTTTATTAGAACACACAGACAGAAGCCCCGCATTCGTGAGAATGTGAGGCTTCTGCCTTTTTTACCGGATTCTGTTGCGGATTAGCTGATGGGCATCTATTGAGCAACGAACTTGCCATCGTGCACACTCACCCGAATACCGATGGTATGAAAGACATGAACGATGCGCTGTACTTCGCATCCGCGCTCCACTGTGAAATGGACCTTCTTCTCA
Organism: uncultured Prevotella sp.; assembly: GCA_900315955.1. Classification (GTDB taxonomy): domain Bacteria; phylum Bacteroidota; class Bacteroidia; order Bacteroidales; family Bacteroidaceae; genus Prevotella. The sequence continues at coordinate 26,042 of ONBC01000012.1, read as the reverse complement.
GCAAGCGCCGGATCAGCGATCTCAACGCCCAGGGCATAGTCCTCGCCAAGCTGTCTCAGGACATCGCGCAAGGCTATGTCGTCATAATAATAAAAACCATCGCGCCAGCTCGTGTAAGGCAGCGTGTCAACCTGCCGACGGGACCAGTCGCTTTCCGTCGCTATCACCTGCTGTCCGGGAAGGATGCGAATGTCGTGCGTATTATCGCTCACGCCTACACACCCTAAAACGAGTGTCACCTCCGTGGAATGCATGCCGCGCGTCTTGATATTAAACTCCGTTCCATAGACCTGCGTCTGTGCGCACGGTGTCTTGACGATGAATGGCTCCTTAGCGGCCACAACCTTAAAATAAGCCTCCCCGTCCAGTTCCACGACCCGTTTTCCATCATAGAAAGCCGTGGGAAACGTCAGCGTGCTGCCGGCATGCTGCCAGACTCGGGAACCATCAGGCAATACCACTTCCGCCGAGTGACCGGCCGGGAGACGAAGCAACACTTTCTTAACTTTTACCGACGCTTCTTTTCCACCACCATACTGTGTAGGCGTGATATAATACTGTCTGTTCACCGATACAAGCCGTGCGCTGTCGTCTTCACCCTTTCTGAAAACAGCCGACCCTCCCTTTTTAACCACAAGGACCACGGGTGCCGAGTCGTTCATTGGATCGTCGCCGTAAAGATAAGGAACAAGCCACGCCGCACCCGCAAAGGCTGCAGCCACGGCAAATGCAACCACCGCACGACAGTGCCACAGCCTTCGTGGATGCTTACGAAGCGATCTACGCAACTGAGCCTCGACATCCACATGCTCAGCCTCTTTTCTGAACACCGTACGGATGTCCTCTATAAGCTGACGATCCTCTAAGTTGTCGGGCAATATGTCCTTATCTTCCTTCATGGTTGTTGCTTGTTAAGTTTGTTACGATATTGCCTGATGGTTGCCAAGGCCCTTATCATATATTTTTTTACGGTCGACGGGCTTATACCCATTCGCTCAGCCACTTCTTTGTAAGAAAGACCTTCCATATAGCAGCCTTTCAAAATATCAACCGTAGGATGACCCATCATCGAAAGTACCTCCCGGATGATGCGCTCGTTTTCTTTCTGCCGGTCGTAACCGTCGGTCTGGACATAATGGTCTCCAAGCGTTTTTACATATTCAATATACGTTTCTTTGCGCTTACTACGCCGCAGATGGTCGATGCACTTGTTCTTCACCTTCTCATAGAGCAGGGGTCTGGCCGTTTCCTCACGCACGGAAGCCAGATCGCGCCATATCTCCTCAAAGACAGAGGAAACGATGTCGTGGCATTCCTCACGGTCGAAGACAAACTGCCGGGCGAAGAAATACAGTGCCTCGTAATGCTGCTGATATAGATGTATAAACTTATCCTGACCGTACATTGGCTTGGCGGAATAAAGGGTTATAATGCAAAGTTACAAAATAATCCTTTTCCGCGCGAACCTATCAGCAAATAACTTTCAGGAAGCCTGCCAATAATTCCTTGCGGCCTATTGTCCGACTGCCTGCAAGATCATCTGTTTCAGTTCGGGATGGGTCGGAGCGGGAGCCGCATAGCTGAACACCGTTCCGTCCCGCCCGATGATCATGAAACGGGGAACACTCGTCACGTGATAGTCGCGTGCCATGCCCTTCGTCCAGCTCGGAATAAATATGACGTTGCCTTTTAGTCCGTGCTCTTTCACGAGCGCTTTCCACCGGTCTATCTCTACGGAGACACCGAGACAAACACTGAGAAATGTCACATCCTTGCCCTTCAGCTCCTCCGCCAACTGCTTGAAGAGAGGCATCATGCGCAGGCAAGGCACACACCACGTTGCCCAGCAATCAATGACGACCACCTTCCCCCGGAGATCAGACAATCGAAGTTTTGTGCCATCCATGCGTTCTCCCTCAAAGTCTGCAGCCTGCTGTCCAGGCTTCGACCAGGCCGTGCGTTGTTCAATGGGTTGCACTGCCCGCCTGAATTTCAGAGAGAGCGTATCGCTGCCCAACGACTTCCTAATGGTTTCCAACTGTTCGTAATACCTGCACCCCTTCGCTTCGGCATAAAGGTACGCTTCACGCAAAGCGCGAGATGAAAAGAACCCGGCACGGCCGCGATAATCGTCCGGCTGCAAGCCCCTCTCGGCAGCTGCCACGTCAGCATAGGCTTTGAGCATATCGGGAGCCCAGGGCAGACTCAGCACTTCATCGTTTGCAAACAGCTTACCATAAGCATCCAACTCTCCGGGCCGGATGAGGTTGACTCCCTGCGAACGAAAGTAAGCGAGCTTGCCAAAAGCCTCATCGCACGCCATCTTCAATAAGACCAGACGCTTGCCGGCATCAAGGGGTTCTGGGCCGATAGCTCCTTCTACAACATGTCGTTGTGCAGCCAGGGATTGGAGCTCACTGACAAAGGAAGCTGAATCGGCAGACGTTGCGCCAGGCACGACCCTGTAAAGCCAGGCATGAAGCGCTACCGAAGCGTATGCCTGCTCGTAACGGCTGATGGCTCCGGGCAGGCCTGTCAGTGTATCTTGTACGCGCAGGCCTTCGTTGCTGAATTCCAAGCGTATATCCTGGCCGTCAGTAAGAAAAACAGGGTAGCTCACGCCATTACCGTTGACAAGCTCGTAATAGCCGGCCGAAGGGAGCTGGGCTACGAGCGTCACCCTGTCGTCAGCTCCAGCCTGACCTTCGGCACACACACTGTCATATCCCTGACATATAGCGCACAACCGCAGCTCGCTGCCCATCTCATCGCCCATCGTCACATGGAGCGTAGTTTTTGCCTGCAAACCCCAACATAGCATGGGGAAAAGGAACAATAATAATATCCGTCGGTTGCAGACGGAACGGTTATCTTTCTTCATCTATTAAAAGGGATTAAGTTCTGTTATTCACACGCCTGCGCATGTCATTTTCAGCGACAACAACTCAAGACAAGCATCATAGTGACGTATCACGAAAGAGGCAGGATCGTGACACGGACGAGGCAGGATCGTGACACGGACGTGACAGGATCGTGACACGGGCGAGGCGCGATGCGACCTCAGAAGAGCGTCGTCATATTAGTACCGTATGACCCGTAAGACATGAAGCAGGCTCGGCGCACGCTGCCTTTGCCCGTCAGCACTCGCTCGGCCGGCATCACCTTGCCGGCCTTTACCGGATGCAGATAGAGCTTGTAGCCGTCGGCTGTCGAGGTGGCGACAGCAAGACAGTCGAACCAGGAGCTGTCCATTCCATAAGGCGCATATTTCAGATACTCCATATACGTAACCGTCTCTCCGGCTGCCGGTTGTACGTCCTGCTGCGTCTCGGTCCAGGAATCAAGGTTGCAGGCGTATAGCCGGTTGCTCTTCGAATAATATATAATGCGGCTGTTCTGGTTCAATGCGCTGTAGTCGGCGGTGTAGAGTCCAAGTCCGTTCGGCATCTCCGCCGTGCCAGTGATCGGATTGGATCCCATGGAGTAAGGCTGTCCGTTGAGCGTATAGAGATAATGCTTACCCGTCTTCCGGTCGTGCATTATAGCCAGCGCCACGTCGCCCTGCGTATACGTGGAGGTCGTCATGCCGCCTAAGAAGACGAGGTCCATGCCGGTCTTGTTTGACGAGGGCGAGGCGTTGGGGAAATAATCTATCCCCGACGAGGTACGGCTCACGGAACAGAACGAATCGTTGGAACGGTTGTAGAGCAACGGGAGCGAATGCGCGCAATGATGCCACGGAGAGAGGTCGTAATCGCCGAGCACCTTAATGACAAACTGTTTATAGACACTATACTTAGAATTGTACAGCGTGTAGACATGCCCGTCTACGTAAACATGTATATCGGACGGGCCAGTAAAGAGGTCGCGCACCTCGCGCTTCGGCACATCCATAAACAGATCGTTGAAGCCACGGATGATGCGCCCTGTGAAGAAGTCAATAGCGGCGAGGTCATTCTTGGAAGCCACAAAGACAGCTGAGCAGCGCTTGTCCGTCTTCGAGCCTTCGTCAAAGTCCCAGTAGGAATCTGTCTGAGCGAGGTTGACGGCCGTTCCGGCAAGATGATGGCCGTTGGCGGCAAGAATAAGATCCCGCTTCTGCTTCTTGTCGGTGAAGAAGTCGAAGTCGGTACTGTCGCCTTCACTCTTGAGCACCCACCAGCCTTCGTTCATGTCCGTCGTCACGTTGAGATTATACTCTGTGTAGCTGAAGATGCCGGTCTGGCGGTCCTTGGCACAGAAACGGAGCTTATAGCTGCCCAAGTCGAGGTTGACCGGCACGTCCAGGATCTCCGTCCGGGCGATGGTATCGGGCACCTCGCCCCAGGTCGCAGTCGACGGCGTTACTGTCCAGAAGCAGTCGTACTGCCTATCGGCGGGCGAGACCACAGGATTGATCTTCAGGCGGTCGCCTACCGGGGCAACCGTGTAGGCGGGTTCTATTCCGCTCACCTCTATCCTCAACGGCTCAGAGAGATTGTCGTTGCTGTCGTCTGAATAGCATCCGGCGAAAAGTGTCAGGCCCGCTAAAAGCATCGCGGAAAGCAATATATAGGAATGTCTCATGTTGCAAATGTCTTATATAATGATCAAAGTTTTGTTGGGAAGGTGACAAGTTTACTGTTCGGATTGGAAGCGTCTTCCCTGAGAGGAGCGAGTCCCGAGGCGATGTTGGCAGGGTCGTTGTTGAAGTTTTCCAAGGCCTCTTCAAATTTTCCGCGCCAATAAACCATGAGTGAAATGGAGGCATTGACCTTCGTGATCCATTCGTCATCCACTTTTCCACCCACCACCTTCAGCATCAGCTGATGCTTGGCCGTACTATACGTTCCGAGGTAATAGTCGGTCGTCCTGTCCCACGTAGACGGCTTCTCCAAGAGATCAGAGATGACAATGGAGCGTTCCAGCTTTTTCGTTTCCCCCACTCCAAACTCATTGTTCTCTTTGATTCTCAGGCGCAGCCTTACCGCAGCCTTTGCCAGCGAGGCATCACGCAGCACGATGACTCCTATGCTGTCGATGACGCGTCCGGCTCTAACGGCAAGCAACTTCCTGGCTCCTTCATCGTTGAAAGGCACATAGTGGACGGAAGGCTTAGCCTGCACATCCTCTGTTGCAGCCGAGTCGAACACCTGCTCAAGGTCGGCTGTACGGTCATAGTCGGCCGGGCCGCCCAGCACACGCACGGGAATGTAAACCGTGTCGCGCTGTCGGGTGGCGCTACCCCACACGAAAGAGTAAGAAAGGTCTGTAATGCCGCCATCAGCATAGAACTGCAGGCGCGCCCGGTCAGTATAGACAAGGCCGTTGTCCTCGCTGCACGAGCCAAGCAAGATGGCACTCAGCGAAAGACCCGCTAACAACAAAAGGGCGGAAACAGAAGTCGATATGTTTTTTACCATGATATTGCGATATAAATAATAGGATCCTATATAATGTGGGCTTGATAATGCTACATAACTCATTATACAATATACATTATACAATATACATTACCCACTATCCATTATACATTACCCATTATACATTATACATTAATACATTCAACACTTAACATTAATCATTATAGACCGCCTCTTTCACGGGCAGCGGCACGACGTAAGTGGCTTCCGAGCCGGGCACCGATGCCCAGTAGATATCCGTGGCTCCCAAACGTTTATAGGCATAGAATGCCTGGCCTTCACCGTAAAACTCCTTGTTGTACTCTTTGATCAGCACCTCACGCAACTTGTCGGGCGATGAAATGTCTGAAGGTGTAATGTCTCGCGCCTCGCAGAACGTAGCATAGAGCTTGGCGGCTTCATCGGCCGGTGCGCACTCGATGGCGATGAGGTACATCTCGGACAGTCGGATGAGGGGTATGACATTCTTGGCCAGGGCAGGCATCTTCTCGGCCTGAGTATACTTGAGGAAATAAAAGGGACGGTTGTAGTAGCTGATCTTCACTTCCTCCCACATATTGACAAAGCGGATGTCGGAGGTTCCTTTTTCATAGAGACGTGCCGTGAGCTCCGACTGCGACTTATGGTAGCTTCTGCCCGACCCTATCGTAGACGTGATGTCGTTGACCTTCAAGTCGAAGACATGCTCTGAAGAAAAGGTCTTGTCGCCCTTGGCGCAGTCGTCGCGTGTACCGAGCCGGAACATCTTGTTGCCGGCCGGATCTTTGGCATCAATGATGAGCCGGGCGTAGCGTAAGGCACGTTCCCTGTCGCCTTTCCACAGCGCCACACGCGCCTGCAGCGCACAGACGGCATAATAGTTCATGCGAGTCTGACGACTGGAGTAGTAACTGTCTTTCACAGCGGTCGAGGAGCTGAGCGTCTCAATGGAGTAGTTTCTTATAGGATCGGCCTTGGCAAGGCACTGCTCCGCAACATCAAGGTCAGCCGTGAGCCTGTCTAAAAACTGATTGTAAGTAAGAAACGCGTTGGGCGTATGGCTTACTGCCGTGACGTAGGGCAGCACCTTCCCGTCCGTTGCCTTCTCTGGCATAGGGCCGTAGAGCCGCAGCACGTCGAAATGGCACAAGGCACGAATGCCCAGGGCCTCTCCCTTGATGAGGTTATAGTCCGTCGAATCGAGCACCCCGTTGCTATTGTCTATATTTCTCAACAGTCCGTTGACATCAGCTATGACCTTATAGAGATTGTTGTAGAGATTAGAAAAGGCCTCCTCCACGCTCTGGGCCTTGTAGTTGTAGCTGCTCAGGTATTCACCGGTAGAGCCCGAGGTGTAGTCCCAGTGCTGAGCCAGGTTTTCCACGATGCCGAAAGTCATCTCTTGTCCGTAGAGACTTGTCTGCTTCATGCGTATATAGGCACCGGTCAGCACCGCGCGATAGCCGTCACGCGTAGAGAACATCTCGTCTTGCTCCTTCTCCGAGGAAGGCAGCACGTTGAGATAATCGTCGCAACCTGTCAGCAACAGGCTGACGAGAAATATGATAGAAAGAATCTTTTTCATTCTTAGAGATATATTATTTATCAACATTGGATAATAGTTCAACCCTTGCCTGATAGTTATTACTTAACCTGCTATCAGAACGCGAGGGAGAGCGAGAGGGAGAATCTGCGCGAATAAGGATAGGAGAGTCCGCGCTCCTGCTTGACTGTGGAGATATAGAACAGATCGCTGAAGTCACCGCTCAACGTGAGCTGCCTCATGCCGATGCGCCTGAGCCAGGGGCTCTGGTCGAAGATGTAACTGAGGTGAACATTCTGGCAAGTCAGCGTTCGCTCATCCTGAACGAAGCGTGAAGTAGCATAGGTCGTGGTCTCGTTGGTCAAGCCTTTGAAAAAGGTGTGGTCACCAGGTTGCTGCCAGCGGTCTTCAAAGACGCGCCGGTCCACATTGTAGAGCTTATCGGCATTCTCCACACGGTTGGCGAGTGTAGAGTTGTAGAGCTGTCCGCCGAACCGGTAAGACAGGGCGATGACTGCCGAGAAGCCGCGCCAGCGCACCATACTGCCCAACGTGCCTCTGTACTTTGGCTCACTCAATCCGCAATTCACACGGTCGGCGGCATCCCACGTATAGGTGACCGTCCCGTCTTTCTTACGGAAGAGCTCGTAGCCCGTTCCCGGGTCTATACCTAAAGACGGCACGGCATAGATGGTGTATTGCGACTCGCCCTCGCGGATCACTTTGTTGGGCAGGACGCTTCCCGTAAGCAACAACTTCCCATAGGCATCCTTCATGGCCTGCGACAATTTGACGACCTTGTCGCGGTTGTGCGCCATCGTACCGGTGAGCGACCAGGCAAAGCGTTTGGCCTCGTTACGAAGGACGAAGACCGTTGAGCGGAGCTCAAATCCGCGGTTCTCTACCTTACCTATATTTTCTACATAGGATGTGAAGCCATTGCTCAACGGAAGATCCAAGGAGGACAGCAGGTTGCTGGTGCGATTGAGATAGACATCGGCAACAAGACTGACACGGTTGTTGAATGCGGAGACCTCCAAGCCCGCATCCCATTTGTTAGTCTTCTGCCACTCCAGGTCGCGGTTCTCCAACGCCTTCTGATAAGCGCCGGTCCATTGATTGTAGCGGTCGTTCAAGTAATAAGTATAGGTGGCAATAGCTTGCCAGGCATTGAAGTTCTGCGAGCCCGTCTGTCCGTACGAGCCACGGAGCTTGAGCTTGTCGAGCCATTTGACGTTCTTCATGAAAGGTTCGTTGTTGACGTTCCATCCCAGTCCGGCTGACCAGAACGGGGCGAATCGCCGGTCTTTACCAAACTGCGACGAGCCGTCCATACGCCAGGACAGATCGGTATAATAGCGGTTGTCGTAACTGTAGTTGACGTTGGCAACCAGTCCGACGGACCGTGTTTTCGATTCGGCTCCGGAGGGTTTGCCTCCCTTTTGATACTGAAGCGCATTGGACGGGAAATCAAGGGTCTCGTCGGGGAAACCTTCGAGGGTAAAAGAATAGGAACGGGAGTAATCCTGCCGCAAGTTCCAGTTGACAGCCGTATAAAGGAGGTGCTTCTCGGCGAAGATCTTTGAATAGCTCGCAGTCAGCGCAACCTCATAGTTGTTCACCTTTCCGGTACCGTAGACGTAACGTCCTTTGCGCAAGGCACCTTCCTCAGTCTGATACTCGTCGGCTTCAAACATAGTATGTGAAGCGGGCTTGTAGTCGTCGCTCTCACTGTCCTCCCACGTATAGCTCACGCGAGCCCGTGTGATAAGACCGTTCACAGGACGCCACTCAATAGCGAAGTTGTTGGTAATGTCAGTATAGGCTGTACTGTTCTTCTGATGGAGCGTAGCATTGTAAAGGGGGTTGGCCGGAAGATTGCTGAAGCCTCCAAAGAAGTCGACATCATTGTCGAAGAGCTTGATGATATTGCCTTCGTCGTCATATGGCTTCCAATAAGGATTGAGACGTGTATAATCGGAGAAGGAGCCATAGGGAGAGTCGTCACTCTTGGTATGTCCAATACTCAGATCGTTGGTGAAGAGGAAGTCGCGATGCTGGTAAGAGAGCGTGATGCCTCCGTTGAAACTGTTGCGCGCCGACTTCTTCATGACACCAGCCACGCCGTTGTACTGCAGGTTGACGGCATAGCGGAAGCTTGTATCGCCACCCTCAAGGCGGAACGTGTGGCGCTGGCCTATGCCTGTGCGCAGGGGCTTGGCCATCCAGTCGGTATTCACGCCTCTCACGACATTCTGTAGGATCGCACTGTATTTTTGTTTGAGTTTGAAGTCACGCGTAGGATCAGTACTGTCATAGTAACCTGCCCGTCGCTCCAGCTCAAGCTTGTCGGCAGCATTAAGCAGGTGATAGTCACTCAGGTCCGGCACTTCCATGTTCAGACTGCCGGTATAGCTGACGCGCAACTTGCCTCCTTGCGGAGCGCGGCGCTTGATGACAATAACACCATTAGCTCCCCGCGAGCCATAGATAGCCGTGGCTGAGGCATCCTTCAAAAGTGTGATGCTCTCTACCTCATCCTCATTGAGATCCATCATGCGGGTCAGGCTGATTTCAAAGCCATCAAGGATGACAAGCGGCGTGTTGAGGTCCGTGCGCGTGTTGTCCTGCATGTCGGTGATCGTAGGCACGTTGGCGGCTCCGCGGATCTGTACGTCCGGCAGATGGTTAGGATCAGAACCGTAGGTGTTGTTGGTGAGAATGTTAAACGAAGGATCGATGTTGGCGATCGAAGTCAGCAGGTTCTTGTTGCCATATTCGTGCAGTTCCTTGCCACTGATCGTGGTGACGGCACCGGTAAAGCTCTCCTTCGACTTGTTGAACATACCCGTTACCACGACACCCTGTAGTTCTTTTGTAGCTGGATGCAGCTTGATGGTCATGCCGTCGCGGAGTGGTACTGTGGCCGTCTCCATACCTACATAAGAGATGCGCGCCTGATAGTTGCCGTCTGAAGGTAAGTCAAGGGTGTATCGGCCGTTGACATCGGTAACGGCTAAAGCCCTGGTCCCCACAACGGCAACCTGTGCACCGATGACGGGCTCACCGGTCTCAGCCTCCATGACACTGCCTGAGAAATGTTTCTTTACCCGTTGATTGGTCGTCTTCTCTTTCTTTCGGATACTGAGAAGCCTGCCATCAACAGCGTAAGTAAGGGGCGTGCCTGCGAGCACCGCAGACACAGCCTCTCTGACGGGCGTACTGCGAAAGTGATGGCTGACACGGTACGGGCTGACATCTTCGTAAGAAAATACGAACTTGTAGTCGGACGCACGCTCCAACTGTTTCAATGCTTGCGCCAACGGTGTGTTATCAAAAACAACCGTGACTCGGCCGTTCTGCGCCTCAACAGCAGAAGGGACGAAGAGCAAGCACAACAAGGCCAAAATGATAGTTGCGGTCTTTTGTCTCATAAGTCTCTCTTTTAACAATATTATGATCTTTTGCTACCTATTACGACAAAAGAGACAAAAAGGCCACGAAAATACTAAAAAAAATAATCTTTTTAATCCAAGATCAGGACACGGACCTCGGCGTTCATCATTTTCTGAATCTCGTTCATCGGCTTCTTGAAGAAAACGCTCTGGATGGCTTTATTGATAATGCCATGACCAACGGCGAGCACGGTCTGTCCGGGATAGGTCACCTTGATCCACGTCAGGAAGTTCTGCGCACGGCTCTTCATGTGCTCGAGGCTCTCCACGTCTTCGGGCCACTCAGCATGCTCCAGATCCGGAATAAACTTACCCGTGAACGATCCCCAGTCGCGTTCACGAAGCAAAGGGGTCGTCGTGATATCCTCCGGCTTCACGCCGTGAGCGGCAGCAATGATGGTACAAGTCTGTATGGCCCGGTGAAGGTCGCTGGCCACGAAAGCGTCAATCTCCGTGTCTTTCATTTTCTCGGCCACCTCGCGAGCCTGCGCCTTGCCCGTCTCGTTCAACTCGCCGCCCTGCCATCCTTGCAGAATCTGAGCAGCGTTGGCCACGGTCTCGCCATGGCGCACAAGATAAAGTTTTGTCATGATCTTTATGTTTGTTTATTGTTATGCTTATTGTTATCCTGTCCCTTACGAAAGAATTGTGCTGCAAAATTACAAAAAATAACACGATAACGCCCAAGGTTCAAAGAAAAAAGCCTATCTTTGCAATATGAAGACGGATATGTTAAAAGAGTTAGGCAAGTGGTTAATGGACGTTGCCAAGTATATGGCTACGGCTATTCTTCTTTCTTCCTTGTTCACAAGTTTCAATGGATGGAGATGGTACAACTATGCCTTTCTCGTATTGGCAATTATCTTCACATTATTTGTGGGATTGTATCTTAGCAACAGAAAGGGAAAATAACTATGACAGGAGCAATGATTATCAGTGCCATGGTCATCTGCATTGCAATAGCGGGACTGATGGCATCGTGGATAGAAGACAAGAAAAACAAACAGCGTAAAAGCGCAGAAGCCTAATAAGTAGATGAAAGTTCTTCGCAGTAGTATCTTCCGCGCCGTATGTGCGATAGTCGTCGGCGCGTTGTTAGTCAAATACCGTGAGCAGACCGTGACATGGATCACGGTCCTCATCGGTGTTATCTTTTTAGTGAGCGGTATCATCAGCATCACCGCGTGGTATTCAGCCAAACGCAAGGGGGGAGCTGAGGGAGTAGACCTCTACGATGCCCAAGGCAACCTGCTCACGCCTCCTGCCCCTCCTTTCCCCATCGTAGGATTGGGCAGCGTCATTCTCGGCGCTGTGCTGGCCTTGTTTCCCAACAGTTTCGTCAACGGACTGATGTACATCCTGGCCGCCATGCTCATCCTCGGGGCGCTCTCACAGTTCTTCAACCTCACGGTGGCCCGCCGCTTTGCGAAGATTGGCTTTGTATGGTGGATCGTCCCTACGCTCGTCCTCCTTATAGGCCTCATCGCCATCGTCAAGCCTTCGTTCATAGCCTCCGCCCCTCTTCTCGTGCTCGGTTATTGCATGATCGTCTATGGTGCCGTTGATCTTATCGACACCCTCAAGATTCACCAATGCAGAAAAGAGCTAAGGAAAGTGAAGAGGGAAAAGTGAAGAGTGAAGAATCATAATGTTTAAGTAAAGAGGGAAGAGGGAAGAGTGAAAAATCATAATGTTTAAGTAAAGAGAGAGGAGTGAAGAATCATAATGCCCTCCTAAATGATTTATCACTTTACACTTATACATTATGATTCTTCACTCATCACTCTTCACTTTTCACTTACTTCATTCTTCACTAAACAGCGTCCGGATATAGTTGGTGAGCATTCCGATACCCTTGACATTCTCGCCGCCCTGTGGAATGATGACATCGGCATAACGCTTTGTGGGCTCGATAAACTGCTCATGCATCGGCTTGAGCACCTTGAGATAACGGTCCACCACCATCGACACCGTACGCCCACGGTCTATCGTGTCACGCTGAATGTTACGGATGAGGCGCTCATCGGAGTCACAGTCGACAAAGATCTTCAGATCCATCATGTCGCGCAGCCGTTTGTTGAGCAGCGTCATGATACCCTCAATGATGATCACGGGTTTTGGCTCTACATGGATCGTCTCGGGCAGACGGTTGCTGAGGATATATGAGTAAGTAGGCTGCTCGATGGCTTTACCCTGTCGCAACTCGTTGACCTGATGGATGAGCAGCTTCCAGTCGAAGGCATCAGGATGGTCAAAGTTGATGGCCTTGCGCTCCTCGTCCGTCAGACCCGTCGTATCATTATAATAAGAATCCAATGGCACGACGGCCACGTAGTCGGGCGGTAATGCTTCCACAATCTTCTTCACTACCGTTGTCTTGCCGGAGCCTGTACCGCCGGCTATACCGATAATTGTTGGTTTATCGTTCATATCTTTTTATATTAATCCTAAGTCACAGAACATCTGCTTATAATAGTCCGCCTTGACCTCCACCTTCATCGGATAAGCGCGACTTGAGCTCGGCTCCCGATAGAGACTGATGGTCCGCCCCTCGAAGGTGAAGTCGGCATGGCTTCCCATCTTCATTTTCTTTGCCTCGCTGCCGATGCCATAATGCTCGGTGAAGAGCGTCGTAGCAAGTTGCCCGGCGGCGAGCACACCTTTGCAGAGCGGCAAGGCACGCAGCATTCCGTCGAGGTCGGCCCGTTCCACGACCTCCAAGTCTTTGTCCGCAGCCGTGCCTGTCGTTCGACGGATGCGCAGGCAGGTATCAAAAATGGCGATGCCTTTCTCCGCCAGGAATGCCTTCAGTTCCTTCAGACGGTAGGTCTTGTCGGCTTCATCCACAAAGTGGAGCTTGTCTCCGAAGAAGCACAGTCCCACAATGCGCCACATATCATTGGTATAGTTGGGGTAATACCACTCCATACACCAGCGCTTAGGTGCCGGAGGAAAGGTGCCCAACATGAGCAGGCGCGCGTTCTTCGGCAGGAAAGGCTCAAAGGGATGGGTCTCGATATCGTCTTGCGTCATTTTCAATCAATGCTTATCGGCCGCCTCCAACCGTTTCTTCTCAGCTTCGCACGAAGCTATGTTCTTCTTCTCTGCCTCCGTATATTCGGGCAAAGCAAAGACGGTCTCCTTCGGCTCACGTTTCGTCGCCGTCTGTTCCTTCACTAAGTAGACGACGGTCGGCAGGTGGTCGGAATAGCCATCGAGCCATACGCCTCCGGCAGTGGTACGCTTCGTGTTGCCCTTGTATTTACCCTCCGTCTGGAAAAGGTAAGGCATGCGCTGCACTTCATTCTTAAAGAACTTCAGCGTGGCATAATCTTTCTTGCCGTCTTTGTTGATAAGACCCGGCGAGAGGATGATCTGATCGAAGAGGTTCCACGAACCCTGATATTGCAGCGTGCCCGTCCCTTGCTTGGCCAGAACATTGTACCAAGGGTTGTACATATCGTCCTTGCCCACCATCGACACTTCCTCTTTGGCCGAGAGCACATCGTGCATGCTCTTGTTTGTCGGATCATCATTCATGTCACCCATGACAATAACCTTTGCCTTCGGGTCTCCGGCCAGGACGCGGTCTTTCAACGCCTTGATCTGCGCGGCCCCCACCTCACGGTAATAAGGCCCGGCGAAACGGCTCGGCAGGTGGTTCACGATAACGACCACATGCTCGCCCGCCAGCTCGCCGCTCACGGCTAAGAAGCCGCGGGTGCGGTAGGCCGTGTCCTGCTTCTCCGTCGGGATATAAGGATAGAGCCGCACGCCCTTAACGGTAAACAGGGAGGGGTTGTAGAGCAACGCGCAGTCCACCCCACGATGGTCGGGACCTTCCACGTGGCAGAACTTATAGCCGCGCCTGCTCAGCTCCGGCTGGGCACAAAGGGCAGCCAACACATGGTCGTTCTCCACCTCTGACACACCGATCACCGAACAGCCCACACCGGGCAGCATCGTCGTGCCCATGTCGGACAGCGCACGAGCCATGTTGTGCAACTTATGACTATACTTCAGACCGTTCCATTTATAAGAGGCGTTAGGCAGAAATTGGTAGTCTTTCTTGCCCACATCATGACACGTGTCGAAAAGGTTCTCAAGGTTATAGAAACCTACGGCATAAACATTATACTTCTTCTGAGCCGCTGAAGGAAGGCAGAAGAAGAGCACCAACAAAAGTGCGGGAAAAAGCTTTTTCATCTGTAATTACTGTTTGCACCTGCAAATATCGGAATAATTTCTGGTTTATCACCATGTCTTCTCAAAAAAAATGCGGGCAACAAGCAATAATTAACCGAAACGCAAACAAAGACGGTTGGCGATTGGGAGTGGGAAGTGAGAAACAAGACAAAGGGGAACAGCTAATAACGAAACGGTCAGCAATGTTCCGACATTTGCTGACCGTTTTATTAAGTTTCTTGCATAAGCTTCAGACCGTGCCGCAACTTACTTTGTTCCTAAATAGGTAGCTGCAAGTGCGAAAGGCATATTGCCGAACTTATGCACGTTGATAACCGCCATCGTGCTGCCGTTGAAGGAGACGGTGATCTGGCCTACCGTAATGTCATACGGCTGGTTCTTGCCGAAGATGCTGACATTGGCCTGAGCCTTGTTGGAATAGTCGAGATAATAAGCCTTCAGGGTGCTGTCGTAAGGAATGTTCTTGACCGTGTAGCCGCCCTGAACGATCTTGCCGACCATTGGCACGGTAGCGGAGAAGTCGTAGGTCTCCTCCGGGAACGTGACATTGATCGTCTTGTCACTGTTCTCCGTCACGACATACTTTACGTCCTTGACACCCGCCTTATAGGCGGTAGCTCCCATCGCGAAGTGCAGACTGTCTGTACCTGTGTACGTGCCGGCCACAGAAGCTACGGTAGGATCATCGTCACAGGAGACAAGGACATTTGTCATCAATACGGCTGCGAAGAGCAGCACAAAGGATAGCCATTTTTTCATCGTAATTGGTATAAAATGATTATTATTATGATTAAGCAGTGCAAAGGTAACTATTTTGTAATATTCTACAAGTTTTTGAGCATCTTTTTACGCATAGCTGTGCATTCCCGGGAGAAAATAGTTGACACCGAAGTAAGTCATCAGGATGCTCAGGAAGCTAAGGACCATATAGAGATGATACGCGCGCGCGCGGGCCAGAGCCGGCAGGCTCTGCGTGTGCAGGGCGATGGCGTAGAGCATGAAGGTGATGAGCGCCCACGTCTCCTTAGGGTCCCAGCTCCAGTAGTTGCCCCAACTGACATTCGCCCACACGGCTCCCAGGAAGATGCCGATGCCTAAAGTCACCATGGCGGGATAGAGGAAGATGCGGCTGAGGAGCTGCAACGGCGCTGCACGCCGCCTCGACACCAGCCCCATGACCCCACAGAGGAACGTCAGGGCGAGAAGGGCATAGCTCATCATCATAAAACTGACATGGATGCTCAAGAGCGGCGAGTTGAGGACCGGCACGAGCGGACCCATGGCGGGATCCATCATCGACAGATGGCTCACCAAGAGGAAGAAGCCGGAGAGCAGGAAGGCAAAGGCGGTCATCAGGCCGCTGCCTTTGCGGGTACACATTATATATATAAGTGTCGCCAGCTGCGTCATCCACGCCACAGAGAGCATGGTCTCGTAGCCGTTGCCCATAGGGATGTTGCCGGTGATGATCCAGCGCAGCGCCAGGAGAAACGTCAGGGCGGCAAACGACAGTCCCAACAGGATCTTCAGCGGGAGGAACGAGAAGCGGTTGCAGAACACGAGGACGATGCCGAGGAACCCGAGCGTGAGGTTGACGACGAAGAGGATCGTGGCCAGCGGACAGGCGTTATAGATCAGTTCCGCCTCGTAGGCCGCCGGCGTCGGCAGACTGTTGCCGCCCTCTTTCTGCTGATACTCCCCTATCTTCGCCAGAATCTCGTCCACGGCTCCATTGTTGCCTTGCATGAGCTGACCAAAGAGGAGCGGGAACACATTCTTGAAGAAGAGAATCTCCTCGTGCGGCAGTCGCCGCGGATATTTCTCGAAGGGTGAGAACCACTGTGTCGTGCCGTCCTTGAAGGTGTAAGGGAAGATCGCCAACGGCTCGCCCTGACGGAGCTGCATGACGAGGGCGAGCTTGCCGTCGATGTCGGCACAAGCTTTGTGTAAGGCATCGTGGTTGCCCTGACCGTATTCGACAAGCGCCGGTCCGAGGATATAACTGCCGTCGCGGAAGAAGGCATTGACGGAAGCATAGTCGGGCAAGCCGAACTGCCGCCGCATCGTCTTGTTCTTGACCTTGACAAACGGCTCATTGTTCCACGCCTGCGGATAGAAGATCCAGGAGAGGAGCACCTGCTCGGCTTTATGCCCTTTGTAACAGCGGTGGCCATAGAGCTTCTCGGTGAAGTCGAGGGCGAAGGTCTGCACGGGACAGATACGCTCGTTGTAGTTGATGAGCAGATGGCCGAAACGGTCAGCCGTCTCCTCCGGCACCGTGGTCTGCGCCTTCGCCGAGAGGGAGAGCCCGAGAAGCAGGACGACAGTCAAGGCTTTCCCGAAACTGTCGGAAGCAGCAAGCTGACGGCAGAGCCTGCGGAAAGTGCCCTTGGGGTCCACAAGCAGCCACAACAGGGCAAAGAAGAACAGGGCGTAGCCTGTATAGGTCACAGGGATACCCCAAGGATCACTGTTCACGCTCAGGTAAGAGCCCTGATTATCCGTGTCGTAACTGGCCTGATAGAACCGGATGCCACGATAGGTGTAGATCTTGTTCATCGAGACCTGGGCGTGGACAGAGCGCGGTCCGTCCATGATGACGAAGCGCGTGACATAGTCGGCTGCCGCGTCGGTGCCAGCATGGTTGAGCTTCTCAAACTTGTCGAGCCGGATATAGAACGGCAGCGTGCGGTGCGCAGTCGCTGTCATCGACTTCATCTCCTCCACCTCGTTTGACGGCTGGTCGCCCCGCAGATGGACGATGCCCTGATAGGCGGTGAGATGGGTGAGCAAAGCACCAAGGAGCATCACGACCATGGCGGCATGGAGAAGCAGGAGGCTCCACCGTCGCACATGACGTTTCAGAAAATAAGCAAAAGCCAGTGCCACAAGCAGCGCCCACAAGAGAGAGAACCACCATGAGCCGTAGATGCTCTGTTGAACGAAAGGCGTGCCCTTGACGTTCTCAAGGACCGTCGCAACGGCCATGACAACGATCAAGAGCACATAAGTGAGTTTCAGAAACAGCATTTAGATAGCATTGATGAAGGCGACGACAGCGTCGCGGTCTTTCTTGCTCAGATAATAAAACTTCTTCGCCGCCCAGTAGGCATCGCTCTCTTTACTGTAAGCGTGCCACATGATAGCCTCGACGACATTGCGGGCGCGGCAGTCGTGCAGCCGGTCGCTCTTGCCGGTCTCCTGCTGGCTCAGGCCACGTCCCCAGAGCGGTGTGGTGCGGCACCAGCCCGTACGGATATCGTTGGCCATGTGGAGCCGGTGCTGTACCAGGTCGGTGTAAGGCCAGATGACCGAGTTGTCGTAGGTGACCATCTTGGCACCCGTCTGCGCCATATAAGTCTTGCTGGCGGGATCGATCCACACATCATCTTTCACAATGCTCCAGGACGGCCGGTGACAGGACGTGCAGCCCATCTGATAGAAGAGTTTCTTTCCGCGCTGCACCTCCTCACTGTCAAGGTTACGGGCTTTGGGCACCCCGAGGCCGCGGTGCCAGATACCGAACTCATAGAAGTTCTCGTCGGTCATCTCTTCCTCGCCGTTCCAGGGAGCAGCGTCGACGAAGTATTTGCGATAAGTAGCCGAGTCGCCCTTACTGTTCAGGCCCAACAGTTTGTTGACCAGCGTCTTGATGTTCTCCTTCGAGCCGTCGCCATAGTAAGGATGCAGGAGCGAGGTAAGGCTCTTGCCCTGTTCCCGGATATAAGAGATGACGTCGTCGTCCTCACTCATAGCCTTCGCCCAAGCTTTGGTGGTATAGAGATAATGCCGGTCGGAGCGGGTCACGTTCGTAATGTTCCAGATAGCATTTCCGCCGGGTCCGTCGAGCAGCGTGGCACGTGTCATGGCGTAGGTGAACTTCTTCACACGCTTGGTGCCGTCGGCGAGCGGATACCACGCTGAGGAAGCCCAGGTGTTAGCCGTGGCATCCCACATACCCGGGTTGAGGGTGGCGTGCTTAGCCTCACGCTGATACTGCACGAGCATCGAGTCTTGAGAGATGGCATCGAGCAGACCGGTACCGTACATACCGATGGTCGACTCGAGTCGCACCTCGTAGTTGGTCGGTTTGGGATCGGTATTGAAAGCCGAAGCGTCGATGGTCACATCCGGATAGATCAGACTGTAGCTCTCACCGTCGGGGAACTTCATCGGCAGGCCAGAAGGCATGGAGGTCACGTTTTTCCAGGTGATATGGATACCGCTCTCATCGACAGGCGCCTTGAAAGGTTCCATGGCTTTGGTCTGAGGCATGCCCGTGACCTCTGATATGTAACTGTTAGCGGCATAAGCATTGCCGTTGGCGTCGGTGCCTGCCGTGGGGTGATAGATGACGAGCAGATAACCATTGCCCATCTCGTTGGCTCGATATTCGGTCTGGCGCTTGCCATGGCCGTAGCTCGGATGACAGTACTCACAGCCGGAGCGCACCCAGGCGGGACCTAATCCCCAGAAGGGCTTGGTGAAATAGTTGGCATCGTGCTCGAAAAAGTTCTCGCCATGCTTGAAGGTGGTGTAGAGCCCTTGGTTGTCGATCTGCGGGCTCTGGTTGGAATAGCAACCCTGCTCATTGGAGGTCGTTCCTTTCTCACCGCCGGGGAGCCACTCGGCATCGGCAAACACAGCGAGAGAATCTTTCGGCCATGTGGTCTCAGAAGTAGTGGCACCGGCGTTGTCGGGATCCGTATCGTTGTCTTTACAAGATGCGAACGCCAAGGCGGCAAGCCCCATAGATGCAATAAATAGCTTGTTCATAACGATTGTGATGAATTAGGGCAGTCACTATGTGACTGCATACATAACAATTACTTCGATTTGGTCTGACTCTGGATATAGTCGTTGGCCTTTGTCAACGCATTGGACAGCGTGGTGCAGGCATCGATGGCAGCCTTCACCTGCGCGTTCTTATAGTTGTTGACAAACGGTGCGGGGCAAGCCTTGATCTTAGCTTGCGCATCGCCGATGGCAGCCTCAACCTCTTTGCCAAGGGCGGGGTTGAGCGATGCAAAGTAGTTGTGGAACGAGTAGGTACCGGTCTTGGTGTTGTCGGTGCTGTAACCGCCGAACCAGATGTTCTTGATGCTCTGGATGTTGTCCCAGAAATCGGTGAGCGAGTTATGACTGAACGGCGACTCGATATAGTTGGGATCGCTCTCGGCGTTCTCCGAGTTGGTATTCAGTCCATAAGGCTTACCCATCTTTGTCTGACCTACCTCGTCGCAGATACCGCCGCATCCCTGGTCACCGACGAGCAGCGCGGAGACCGCAGCCTTGACAGAGGTGTAGATGCTCCCGCTCTGTCCTGCGTTCTTCATGTTCTCACCATAAGTAATGTCGCTGCTGGGCATGCTTGTATGCCACTCGTGGTTGTCCAGCCAGCTCTTATGCTCAGCCGTGGTGCCTGCCCAGCAGACCTCTAACTCATAGATAGAGCCCATAAGGTCGCCGGCGACGGCGACGGCGAAGTTAAGCTCATCGATCGGCTTAATATCGGTGAAGTCGGCACGGTCGTTATAATCATCGTACGTACTGCTGAAAGAAGAGATCTTACGCGGCTGGCCGTCGCGGAAGACCACGAACTCGACAGAGTGGAATCCCAAGAGGTTCTGGTTGAGGTCGCCGTGAATGTTGTCGACGTTGGCATCCTCGTCATCGGTCGTGTACCGGGAGAGCTGGGCGCTCTTCAGCAACTGGGTATGCAGGGCGGAGAGGTCAAGCGGCCAGGTATCGATATGCGGGTCGATGTCGTAGTCGCTGGCGGCACCGAGGAGGAAGGCCTCACTCTTCTCGTAGCAGGCGCGGGCAGCCTTCCAGCTTGCGCAGGCATTGTCGACCATGGTCTGTGTAGCATTGCCGGCTTTGACAGCGTCGCGCAGGGTCTTCATCTGGTTGTAAAAGTCAGTGGCATTGACGGCCATCTCGGCATAGGTGGGATTGATGGTGTTGTCGACGATCCCATCGAGCGTCTTGGAGAGATACTCCTCTTCCGAGAGGTCTCCCACCTTGACGACGGCATCGCCGCCATTGTCATCGTTGTCGCTACAGGAAGCCATGCCCATAGTCATCGTGGCGACTGCCATGAGGAACAGCGCCGATTTGAAAATCTTGTTCATAAACACGTATTTTGTTGTTGGTATTTTTTTAGTTAAGGATCCCCTCCTTATAGGAGGAAGGGGGTTAGCGAGGAGCCTACAGGAAGAACCCTTCGTAGGCAATGCCAAAGTTGATGGCAGGCTCGTCGTTGTAGAGACTCTTGAGGAAACGCTTGGTATAGTCGAACTTCAAGACGATCTGAGGGATCGGATAATAGTTGAGACCGACGCTCATGACGTTCTTGGCCTCGTAAGGATATTCAGCCTGACGACTGTCACGAACATAAGAGTTGTAATAGTCGTAACGGCCGAAGACATAAAGCTTCTTATTGTCGGCACGCAGCTTTTCAATCTGTGAGAACACGTCATAGCCGGCTTCCACACCCAGGGCCACAGCATTCTTACCGACCTCCGAACTGCTGTAAGGAGAGGTCTTGGTGCTGCGGCCGGAGAGGTATTTCACCTGGTAAGCATCGCTCAGATGCCCATAAGTGGCCTGACCGCGCACGATCCAGTGGCAACGGTTGACCGTGAAGTCGAAGGATCCGATGGAGACCGCGCCTTTGAGCTTGTCGTTGGAGTCGTTGATATAGGTGTTATTGATGCTGTGGCCGTAGTAACCGCTCAGTCCGAAGCGCACGCCCGGCATAGCGAACCAGTCTATGCGGCCGGCGGCAGCATATTTGCTGGCAGGGTCGAACTCGAAGGCTGAGTGCGTGCCGTTGTGGATCCAGCCATCGCGGTCGAAATGCATGGCGTCGAGCCCTTCGAGAAACTGCACCTCGTACTTGAACTTGCCGACATACCCCCAGAGGCTCACACCGGTCTGATGCCAGGTAGACGGAAGGATCGTGTTCTCACCCTCGGGACGGTAGACCGTGAAGAAGTTGAGCGGCTCATGGTGGGAGTTGTTCAGACCGACGGGCACGACGATATGACCGAAGCGCAGGTTCAAGGCGCGGCTGAAGGTCTTCTGCAACCAGAACTGTTCGAGTTCCACCTCACCGCCTTTCTCCGTCTCGCTCTCCCATTCCCCGCCTTCCTCGTATTCGCGCTCATAGGCAGAGCCGGTGCCGCCATGCTCAAACTCAATCTCCGAACCCAGCTTCCAGCCTTTGCCGAAGTCGTAGCTCAGATAGATCACGGCATGAGGGATGTCGAAACGACCATAGCTCTTGTCGTTCTTGTATTTGGAAGGCTCCGAGTAGCGATAGACATTGTCACTATAAAAGTTACGGCTGTAAGCCACTTCACCGTAACCACCGACACTGAGCCGATGACCACCGGCATGGCTCATCACCGAGTCGGCGGCATTGACCTGTGCCTGAACAGGCAAGGCCGCGAAAGCCAATGCCAAAGACAATAGGCTTGTTGACATTTTCTTTTCCATCATAGTATTGATTTTTACCTCTGTTGATAAATGGTTATTCGATACTTGTTTGTTCCCGGGCAAAATGTCCTCTTCTTTTCGGGTGCAAAGTTACGGAATATAGAAAATGCTTACAATACCTAAAAATAATGAAATAGCTACATATTAATGTACCTACTATTGAGGAGTAAGCTGACGTATGATGAAATGGAAACAGACTAATTTTACGCAGTGCCACGATCGTGCCTCGTATGGGTTACGATCGTGCCTCAACTGTGTTACGATCGTGCCTCAACTGTGTTACGATCGTGCCTCAACTGTGTCCCGATTGTGCCTCAACTGTGTCACGATCGTGCCTCAACTGTGTCACGACCCAGCCTTCGCGGTCTGCGACTTCTGGTACCACCGTCCGCGGGCTATGCGGAAGAGGAAAATACAGCCGCGGAAGGTAAGCTCCAGCGCCATGGCCACCCAGACGCCTACGAGCCCATAATGCTGACTCAGCGCATAGGCAAGCGTCAGGCGTACACACCACATCGAGGCGAGGTTCATCACGGCAGGTTTGAGCGTATCACCGGCACCGAGGCACACACGGAACGCCACAATGCTGGCGGCAAAGAAAGGCTCGGCAAAAGCCTCGATGCGCAACACGCGCGTTCCCAACTCGCGGATGGCTGCCACAGGGGTGAGGAAACCGATCATCTGGGGGGCGAAGATATACATCACCACACCCATCAGGGCCATCACGCCCATGCCCAGGCCGATGGTCAGCCAGGCGAAGCTGCGGCAGAGGTCTTGCCGCCCCGCTCCAAACGTCTGTCCGACAAGCGTGGAGGCGGCATCGCCGATACCATAGCCGGGCATATAGCACAGGCTCTCGGCGGTCACGGCAAACGAGTTGGCGGCAATGGCGACGTTGCCCAACGGGGCAACGATCATCGTAGAAACGATCTGTGCGCCATTCATCAATACATATTGCAAAGCCATCGGCGCACTGATCTTCAAGGCTTTCATCACATAAGCCGGCTGCCAGACAAAACGCTCGTGGTCAAGATGCCAGGCAAGGATAGGACTGCGGCGCACGTTAAACCATACCAGGATCAGCGAGGTGACCACATAGGCCAGCGACGTGCCTAAGGCGGCACCCTCCACACGAAGGCCGGCGCCCCACAACGGGACATCCACACCTAACACGCTGACGGTGCGGGAAGGGAAGATCAGCAGGAAGTTGAAAACCACGTCAAGTACACACGCCAACACGGCAATGGAGCTCGGCCGACGCATGTCACCACTCGACTTGAGCATGGCCGACGAGAGATTCTCCATCATGAAGAACGGGGCTGCCAATGAGTAGATGAAGAAATAGGCGGATGCCTCGTGCTGTATGTCACTGCCACCCCCTAACCACCGGGGCAAAGGACCGGAAATAGCACAGGCTACGGCCATGAGCACTAAGGAGAAAACAAAGCAAAACAGATAGCCGTGCTTCATCACCCGACGGGCCTGCCGGAAGTCGTTGGCCCCTATGAAGTGAGCCACCTGAACGGCAAAGCCCATCGACGCCGCAGCCGTCAGCGAGCCGAAGAGCCACGAGGCTGGCTCCACCAAGCCGATGGCGGCACTGGCCTCGGTACCCAACGAGCCCACCATGGAGGCATCGATGTAGAACATCAGCACGCTGGTGATCTGGGCCAGAATGGAAGGTATACTCAACTCCACGATGAGCCGTAGCTTCTCACGACCCATCAACGGGGCTCCCTCACGGATCTTGGCCAACAAGGCCTCGCTCTTCTTATTGCTGAACATATTAGTCTGTGATTATACTGCAAAGGTACACAGATTCCGACAAATAATAGAGCAGACATGAGGATTTCTCACCCAAGCACTTCTGCAACACGGGCATCGGCACCTTCACCTGGGTGGGTACCAACCGCAAGGAGCTAAGGCACGGAAATATCAGGATAGGGGCATCGAATTCTTTGCCTAAAGTTGTGTATTACAAAATAATTGCGTAAGTTTGCAACAGAATCAAGAAGAATGAACGATGGAGCAGATAATGAGAAAATATCCGGTTGGAATACAGACCTTTGAAAGAATTATCAAAGAGGGCTTTGTCTATGTTGACAAGACCGACATCGTATGGGAGTTGGCCCATTATGCCACTTATATTTTCATGAGCCGCCCCCGCCGCTTCGGCAAGTCACTGCTCACGTCAACCTTGGAATCTTATTTCAAAGGCGACCGCGAGTTGTTTGAAGGGTTGAAAATCATGAAGCTCGAGAAGGAATGGACGCCGTATCCGGTCATCCATCTCGATTTGAGTTCCACCAAAGGAAGATTTACGGCTCAGGAACTTCGCCGGGCGTTGATACTGCTGCTGAAGCGACAGGACGTATATGAGGAGAATCCCGATGAGGAAACTCCCGGGGAGAAACTTGAAGGTCTCATCAGACGACTTTATAAGAAAACGGGCAAGCAGGTGGCAGTGATCATCGACGAATACGACGCGCCTTTGCTTGACGTGCTCCATGACCAGGCCACGCTTGACGCCATGCGCAAGGTCATGCAGGAGTTTTATGTGCCTCTCAAAGCCAACGAGCAGTATGTCAAGTTCTGCTTCATCACAGGCGTTACGAAATTCTCGCAGCTGAGCATCTTCTCTACTATCAACAATCTGGCGAACATCTCTCTTGAAGAGACCTTTGCCACCATCTGCGGCTTTACCGAAGAGGAGCTGTGCACCACGCTGTGGCCCGACGTCGAGCGTCTGGCTGCTGTTTTCAAGATTACGCCCGATGAGATGCACGACAAACTAAAACTCAGATATGACGGTTACCATTTTGCTGCGGACGCCCCCGAGGTCTACAACCCGTTCAGCTTGCTGAATTGTTTTCTGCATGGCAAGTTGAAAAACTACTGGTTTGCCTCTGGCACCCCCACCTTCCTTATCAAGCAAATGCAGCATTTCCACACCGACATCACCTCACTCGACTCGCTCGATGTGCCCGAATCGGCCTTCGACCAGCCCACGGAGAACATGAAAGATGCTCTGCCGCTGCTCTATCAAAGCGGCTACCTCACCATCAAAGACTATGATCCCGACACGGAGGCCTACATACTCTCCATTCCCAATCAGGAGGTGCGTGTCGGATATGTCAATGGTCTGCTGCCCACCTACACAGGCTTGGACAGCGGTGACGTGCAGTTAGGCTTTGCCGCAAAGTTCTGGAAAGCCTTGAGGCAGAGCGACATCGACCTTGCCATGAGCCATATGCAGTCGTATCTGGCTGGTATCCCCTACGTCGAGGGTTTCAAGCAGAAGCTCGCCGAGGCTGCTACAAAGGAGGGGTTCTATGAGGCGGTCGCGTGGATATGGTGATCTTCATGCCCGACACCATCTACGTCATGGAGCTGAAGGTGGGCGACACGGCTCGTCATGCCCTTGAGCAGATTGATGCCCGCGGCTATGCCAAGCCTTATCTCACCGATGGCCGGCAGGTGGTAAAAGTCGGCATTCGCTTCGATGCCGATAAGCATACGGTCGACGAGTGGGTGGTCGACACCGGGAATGTCGGATAATGATGCCCTATCTTCTCCAAAAATGAAGGTCTCTGAAATGCGTGCAACTCAATGAGTTGCACGCATTTGCATGTTGTTTATTATCGTTTTTCCTGGCGGCATTACTTGGTCTCGCCGAGTAACCGCCGTCACTCAGCAGTGTCAAGCGAGCTTGCCACTGCCTTCGCTCCTTGGTTACTTCACCTCCTCGAAATGGTCTGATAACTATTCATATACATCTGCCTGTCGATGTTGCTAATGTGCTGCAAATTCTGAAATAAGCATCCATAAGCAAGCATATACTCAACGTTGGCAAAGGTAGTGTAAATCGAGCGAAACACAAAATAAAATCGTACTTTTCTGCTATGGAGTAAGCAAGGAGACCTTTCACGCCACCTACGAGAAGGCTATGAAGGA
>ONBC01000080.1 GCA_900315955.1 uncultured Prevotella sp. | reverse complement strand
GTTCTACAACCTCTGCTTCGGGGCTTGGAAAGATGCTGACAAAGACGGAGTGAATGCTGAATGGGGATTATATAAGAAGGGTGCCGACGGCACCCTGACCCAGGACTATCACGGGTTGCCCGCCTCGTGGCAGAGCAATATCTACCTTGAGAATCCCGGCAATCCAGGCTGGCAGAATTATATGGCAGACCGTAACGATGAGGTGTATGCCAACTACGATTTCGACGGCTATCATATCGATCAGTTAGGCGGACGTGGCGACCTTTATGCTTACAACGGCGACAATATCGATTTAACGCTCAACTACGGCTATTTCATCAATGCCATGAAGGCCCGTCGGCCCGACAAACGGCTTGTGATGAATGCGGTGGGCGGCTATGGGGCAGACCAGATAGACAGCAAGGACGTCGACTTCTGTTACAATGAGATGTGGGACGGTCAGAAGAATTTCTCCGACCTTTACGATGCCATCAGAAGCAACGACGCCTTCAGCGGCAACGCACGCCGGACGGTCTTTGCAGCCTACATGGACTACGATAAGCAGAGCGGAAACTTCAACACGCCTGGCGTGCTGATGACAGATGCCGTCATTGCGGCCATCGGCGGTGCTCACCTTGAGATGGGCGATCACATGCTGAGCTCCGAGTATTTCCCGAATGCCAAGCTGTCGATGTCGGAAACCCTTAAACGCAAGCTCGTGGCCTATTATGACTTTCAGGTGGCCTATGAGAACCTGTTGCGCGGCTCGGCTTCCACGCACGATTTCACGCCGGAGGTGAGCATTTCTTGCGGACAGGCTGTGAGCGCCTGGCCCCCTAAGGCCAATACAATCACCACCTTCGGCAAACGGGAAGGCAACAGCGAGGTCATACACTTCCTCAATTTCCTCAACACCGATGACCTGAGCTGGCGCGACAAGAGCGGAACACGGCCCGCACCGCAGGTTCAAACCGATGTCGCCGTGTCGGTAAAAGCTTCCCGGCCGGTAAGAAAAGTCTGGGTGGCCAGTCCCGATTTCAATGGCGGTGTGGCACAGGATGTGCCATTCATCCAGAACGACGGCATCGTGAGCTTCACCCTGCCAACAGTAGAATATTGGACCATGGCGGTGCTTGAGGAGCGTGAGGATAATATCTATATCACTGGCGAGGCTGTGAAAGCAGCGGATAAGGAGGCTTACGATCTCACATCAGCAATCACGATGGTTCCTTCAGACAATGGAAAGGTATTCAAAGCCTCGGTCTACCTTAAAGGCGGTGAGCCGTTCAAGTTCGTCAACGACGTTGACTGGGGCTCTTGCCAGAGCTATAATGCTGAGTATAGCGACTATGAGTTCAACGATCAGATCAACACTGCCAATCTTATCTTTGCCGACTCTGACGACTACAAGTTTAAGGTTAAGGAGTCGGGCAACTATGACATCACGCTCTACCTTGAGAAAGGTACTGTCGAAGTAGAGCGGTCGGCTTATCAGGCAGCCGCCCTCGACCGTTACCCCGCACTCTTTCTCATCGGTGACCATGTGTCGTGGATGCTCTCAAAGGCCACTCCGCTTACAGCAACAGAGGCGGACAACCCTTTCGTTATTTCGGCTTCGGTGCAATTGTCGAAAGGCAACAGCTTCAAGTTTGCCACGCGCCGTGTGAATAACGACTGGAGCCAGCCGATGTTTGTGATGGGTAATAACGCAGAGGATATGATCTTGTGGGATCATGCCGATGCTACCGATAAAAAGTGGACGGCTCCTGAGGACGGAATCTATACTGTCACTGTGAACAGGCTGACGCACAAAGTCTCTGTCACGGATGCCACTACGGGCATCAGTCCTGTGGTCGTTTCGAAAGGCGGTAAGGCTGAATACTTCACGCTTTCGGGCGTGAAGGCCTCGAAGCCCCTCCGTGGCATTTACTTGAAACGGGTGAACGGAAAGAGTACGAAGGTGTTATCTCACTCTCCTGCCTTTCTGCACGTTGAGCACACGGGCTTTTAGTGTGTGGTTGGCGTGGTCGAAGAAGATGGAGGGGTCGATGGTACGGCCACAGAAGCGAATCTCAAAATGAAGGTGGGGGGTCGTGGCGCGTCCGGTCTGTCCCGTGAGGCCGATGACTTCACCCGCCTTCACTTTCTGTCCCACTTTCACGAAGTTTTTCGATTGGTGACTGTAGCACGTGGAGAAGCCGAAGGCGTGGCGGATGACGATATAGTTGCCGTAGCCGAAATAAGGTCCCGACTGCGTGACGACACCGTCGAAGGCCGCCAATACCTTATCGTTGGGCTTGGTTTTGATGTCTACGCCCGCATGGCTGCGCCCGCCGCGTCCCCCATAAGGACTGATGACGTGGGCACCGGGAAGCGGGTACGACCAGTGCTGTTCCTCGATCTTCTTCAGGTCGAGCGAGAGCATGGAGCCATTGTTGAAATCGTTGTCGTCGTTGTCGTCCGGATCGAGGCTGAGTCCTTTCTTTTGCTCAGCGTTGAGAACCGATACCGACACGTGGCTGCCCTTCTTGCTGCATTGCAGCACCTGCTTCCGCAGCCGGTGGCTCTTCGGCTCGAGGATCGTTTCGGCATTGATCTTTCCGCCGTTGACCATGATGGAAAAGAGGCAGAGGATGCGACCGTCTTCTCCTCCGACGATGGCGATGGTCTGTCCGGCTTTCACCCGCTGTCCCACGTTGACAAGGTTCTGCGCGTTATAGGCGTAGACGGTCTCGAGGCCGTTGTCGTGCCGGATGACGATGGTGTTGCCATATTGCTGTGTGTGGCGGGAGAGGCGTACGGTTCCATTGAACATGGCTTTTACCGCGTCGCCTTTGGTCGTCGTTATCTCAAGGGAACCGTCTTTGGCCGTTGCTTTGCCTACAGGTAAAGGAAACGAATATTCGTTGTCGCGGAGGATGCGGAAGTCAATATTGAACGTGTTGCTTTGCGAGAACAGTCCCGGAGTAGGCACGCTGATAGAAGCCTGCTCTGTGGCTGAGAAACGGGTGTGTTGAGCAGAGACGGGGAGCGCTGTTGCAAGACAGAGCAACAGCGACAGGAGGGTTATAGATGTTTTTCTCGTATATTGTTTCTTCATAATCAGATGATCCCTGTATATATCCTTCCCGAGTTTATTCCCAACCTTCTTGCGGAGAAGAAATCGCCGACATTGTCGTAGGTGCAGAGGCCCGACTGTTGGATATGGCTCCGCGGCACGCCCACGCTCTCCAACTGCAGTTGGTTACAGAGCGGGAGGTTGATGTGCCATTTCTCTTGTGTGGGATTATTCCGGCAAGGGTATTTCCGGGCAAGGAGGCGCATGTCGAAGCCATGCAAGGCAAAATCGTCATAGACCTCTTGTCCCACCTCAAAGTTCTTCAGGGAAATGCCCGGTCCAATGACGGCGAGCGCATCCTCGGGGAGGGTGCCGTAGACTCGCTGCATCTTTCGGAACGTCTCTTTGACAATCCTGCTCACGGTGCCGCGCCAGCCGGCATGGATAGCGACCTTGGCATGGTGACGAGGGTCGTAGAGCAGGACCGGGATACAGTCGGCTGTGGACACGCCGATGCAGAGGTGGGGGAGTGTGGTCATCAGCGCATCCTTGCCTTCAAGGAGCTGTTGGCGTTGTTCAGGAGTAGCTTGAAGGAAGTCCTCGGTGATGGCAAGACATTCGATGTCGTGAACCTGATGAGGCAGAAACAAATGGCTGTCCTCGATGTTCAGCGTCCGGCAGAGCGCCTGACGGTTCGTGGTAATGGCTGCAGGGTCGTCTCCGCAATAAGGATTGATATTCAGTTCACCGTAGTTGCCTTTGCTTGCTCCGCCGTGTCGTGTGGTGGAGAAAGCAATGACATCTTCGGACAATTTATAATAATGTAACTCAGGGGTATACATAATTAGCTAACTCTACTCTCAACTCTCAACTCTTAACTCCTAACTCCTATCTCTTAACTCCTATCTCTTAACTCTTAACTCCTATCTCTTAACTCCTATCTCCTAACTCTTAACTCTTAACTATCCTCGAGGTCTTCCGCGTCTACTACCTCGATGTCGTCTTCATCTGCCTCTTCGTCGTGCATCTCCTGCCGGAAGGAGCCCATATCCTTATCGCGGTGGACCAGCGTGTCCTCCGCCGTTATCTCCGCGAGCTTGTTGCTCTCGCTGTTCAGTTCGCGCCACAGCACATCCTTCAGTTCGTCGAGCCCATAGCCTGTCACGGCGGAGATGAACACCACGGGGAGATCCTCGGGCAGCTCCTCTCTGAGCATGCTGATAAGCTCGTCGTCGAGCAGGTCACATTTCGTGACGGCGAGCACGCGGTGCTTCTCGAGCATGTCGGGGTTGAACTTCTTCAGCTCGCCCAACAGCACCTCGTAGTCGTGCTTGATGTCGTTGCTCTCGCCGGGCACCATGAAGAGCAGTAACGAGTTGCGCTCGATATGGCGGAGGAAGCGCAGACCGAGGCCTTTGCCTTCGCTCGCCCCTTCGATGATTCCCGGTATGTCGGCCATGACGAATGACTTGTCGTCGCGATAGCTCACGATGCCGAGCGAGGGCTCGAGCGTGGTGAACGGATAGTTGGCAATCTTCGGCTTGGCGCTGGAGAGCGCGGAGAGGAGCGTTGACTTACCGGCATTGGGGAAGCCGACGAGACCTACATCGGCCAAGAGCTTAAGCTCTAAGATAACCGTCATCTCCTGTGCCGGTTCGCCGGGTTGTGCGAAGCGGGGAGCCTGGCGTGTGGCGGTGCGGAACTGGAAATTGCCCAATCCGCCGCGGCCGCCTTGCAGCAAGACGACCTCCTGACCGTCGTAGGTGATGTCGCAGACGTATTTGCCGGTCTCAGCATTGTAGACCACTGTGCCGCATGGCACGTCGATATACGAGTCCTTGCCGTCGGTGCCATGACATTTGTCGGCACCGCCGTTGCCACCATGTTCGGCGAAGACATGCTTCTGGTATTTCAGGTGCAGCAGGGTCCAATAGTTATGGTTGCCGCGGAGGATGATGCTCCCTCCGTGACCTCCATCACCGCCGTCGGGACCGCCGTTGGGCTGGTATTTCACGTGTCTGAGGTGTGCCGATCCCCGGCCGCCTTTTCCGGAGCGGCAGACGATGCGCACATAGTCTACAAAGTTCGATTCCATCTTTTCGCTTCGCTAAAGAATAAAGAAAAATAGGGGGTGGTTCTTGATAAAAGGGCAGTGTAGTGGCCGCAGCCACTACACTACTTTTTACAGTGCGTCGATGACAGCGCAGATGTCGCCGAAGATTCTGTCGAGCTCACCCAGGCCGTTGATGTGATGGTGGATACCCTCTTTCTCGTACCAGTCGATGAGGGGCGCTGTCTGGTTGTGATAAACGGTGAGACGCTTCTTGATCGTCTCCTCATTGTCGTCGGAACGGCCGCTCTCCTTGCCGCGGAGGATCAGACGCTTCATCAGCTCGTCCTCGGGCACATCGAGCTCGATCATGGCAGCTACCTTATGGCCACGCTTAGCCAACATCTCCTTCAGCGCCTCAGCCTGCGGGATGGTGCGGGGGAAGCCGTCGAAGATGACACCCTTATGATCCTTGCCGAAGCTGTCGTAGACATCAGCGAGGATGCTCACCATGAGCTCATCGGGGATGAGCTGACCATTGTCGATATAGCCTTTGGCGGTCTTGCCAAGCTCTGTGCCGCGCTTGATCTGATCACGCAGCACGTCTCCTGTAGAGATGTGGCCGAAACCGTACTTCTGAATCATTTTCTCACTCTGAGTGCCCTTGCCTGAACCTGGGGCACCGAAAATCACGATGTTTTTCATTATTAATTTAGAATTTGCGTTGAATGTTGATAATCAATAAAATCCTATTGATTACTCTTCAACGATTGTATAAATGTCTCTGAGATTACGCCCCTGCTGGTCGTAGTCAAGGCCGTAGCCCACGATGAAGTCGTTGGGGATCTCCATGGCGGGGTACTCGATGTTGAGGTCTTCCTCGAGCTTGCCCGGCTTGACGAGTAAGGTGCAGATATGCAGTGAGCTTGGGTGTCGTGTGCTGAGGCTCTCCAGCATGTGCTTCATCGTATGGCCGGTGTCGACAATGTCCTCCACGATGACTACCGTTCGGCCGGCGAGACTCTCGTTAATGCCCACCACCTCTTTAACGGTACCGGTCGACGTGGTGCCCTGGTAAGAGGCGAGCTTGACAAACGATATCTCACAGGGAATGGTGATATACCGCATCAGGTCTGCGGCGAAGATGAAAGAGCCGTTGAGAACAGCTAAGAACAGCGGGTTCTTGCCGGCCATGTCTTTGTTCAGTTTCTCTGCCACGGCTTTCACGCGGCGCTGGATTTCTTCTTCGGGGATAAACGTCTTAAACGTCTTGTCCTTGACTTTAACGATGCTCATAATGCGGTGTTTTTTGCTTTATTTCAATCAATAGTGCAAAATTACGAAAAATAGCCGATACTTTTTCCTTTATTCTCCATTCTTTTGAGTACTTTTGCAGTGATATGAAGATTTTTACTGCTGCTCAGATACATGAGCTTGATCAATATACGATAGAGCACGAGCCCGTGAGGAGCATTGACCTCATGGAGCGGGCCGCGAAAGTCCTCACCGCCGCTATCATGGAGGAGTGGACTGATCAGACACCGATGGTTGTCTTTGCCGGACCGGGCAACAACGGCGGCGACGCGCTCGCTGTGGCACGTCTCTTGGCTGATGCCGGTTACAAGGTGTCGGTTTACCTGTTCAATATTCACAACAAGTTGTCGGATGATTGCGAGGCAAACCGCGAACAGCTTGTCGAGCAACGCAAGGTGCAGTTTACGGAGATATCGCTCAACTTTGACCCGCCAGAGCTGACACCGGATACCGTCGTCATTGACGGGCTCTTCGGCTCCGGACTGAACAAGGCGCTCATGGGCGGCTTTGCGTCGCTCGTGAAATATATCAACAAGAGTCTGGCTAAGGTCGTCAGCATCGACCTCCCGTCGGGACTGATGTGTGAGGACAACACTTACAACGTGCATGCCAATATCATCCGGGCGGACCTCACGCTGACGCTCCAGCAGAAGAAGCTCTCGATGCTCCTTCCCGACTGTCAGCAGTATTTAGGGCGGCTGAAGGTGCTTGATATCCGGCTCAGTCCTGAATATATTATGAACACGGAGGCCAAGTGCCGTATCCTTGAGGAGCACGAGGTGAGTGCGTTCATGAAGTGTCGCCCTGACTTTGCCAACAAAGGCACGATGGGTCATGCACTGCTCGTGGCGGGGAGCTATGGCATGTCGGGTGCCGCTGTTCTCGCCGCTCGTGCCTGCATGCGGTCAGGAGTAGGCAAACTCACGGTTCATACCCCCGCCCGTAACTATGACATCATGCAGATCAGTGTGCCGGAGGCGGTGCTGCAGCTCGACAAGGACGATTATGAGTTCTCCGACAGTGTGGTCTGCGATGACTTCGATGCTTTGGGCATCGGTCCGGGCTTGGGACAGTCGGAGAACACCGCTGTGGCGCTCATCGGTCAGATCAGCCGAGCTAAGTGCCCGGTGGTGGCCGATGCCGACGCTATCAATATCCTCGCCAGTCATCAGGCCTGGCTTCAGCAGTTGCCCAAGGGTATCATTCTTACGCCCCATCCGAAGGAGTTTGACCGGTTGATGGGAAGCGCGAGCGCAAGCAGTTATGACCGTCTGATGCGGGCGCGTCAGTTAGCTTCCCGGCTTCATGGATACATTATATTAAAGGGACATTATTCTGCGCTCTGTCTTCCCGACGGTCGTGTGCTGTTCAATCCTACCGGTAACAGTGGCATGGCGACAGCAGGGAGCGGCGATGTGCTGACGGGTATCATAACAGGCTTGCTCGCACGTGGCTACAGTCAGGAAGAAGCCTGCACGCTCGGGATGTACCTTCATGGGCTTGCCGGCGACCTCGCGGCTAAAGACTTAGGGAAAGAGAGCCTCGTGGCAGGCGACATCATCAAATATCTGCCCAAAGCGTTCAAACGATTGGAGGAATAGAAGCCCTTCCCCTTAATCCCCTCCCCAAAGGGGAGGGGGTGATATGCTTAGCAATGGAGACTATTAAAAAGTAAGAAGGTAAAAAGGTAAAAAAGTAAAAAGGTAAAAAGTAAAAGGGTAAAAAGGAGATTGCGCCCCTTTTGCTTTATACTCAGAAATAGAGATGGATAGCTAATTAATAGAAGGAAAATGAAAGATTATATTAGAAAATGCTGGGGCCTGGTTGCCGCATTGACTTTAGCTTCGGCTCCTTTGTCTGCCCAGAGCATCGATGGAACGAGCTATATGCTCCCGAAGAACGGGATGCGGTTCACGGTGAAGGTGGAGAAGACACAGTATAGACCGGGCGAGTTTGCTCAGTATGCCGAGCGCTTCATGCGTGAGAAGGTCTCGCAGCAGCCCACCACGGTCTATCGCATCATCGGTATCGAGATGGATGAGACCGCTGTGCCCGACACGTCGAAACAGTTTAAACTCTCGGTGGACAAGAAATACTCCATCGATAAAGTGTCTTTGACGCACGATGGTCAGTTGCTGGCGATCAATACCGAGGGCACGCAGCCGACATTGCCTGTCCGTGTCTTCAAACCGGCTCCGAAACCGGCACCGCTGGACCCGAGCGCTTTCATGACGGAGGATATCCTCTCGGCAGGCTCGACGGCTAAGCAGGCTGAACTGACGGCTAAGGAAATATACGATATTCGCGACAGCCGCAACGCGCTCAGCCGGGGTGACGCTGACAACCTCCCGAAAGACGGAGCGCAGCTCAAACTGATGTATGAGAACATGAACCGGCAGGAGACGGCGCTCACACAGCTCTTCGAGGGTGTGACAGTGAAAGATACGACGTGGACGCAGCTCTCTTTCATTCCTGCAAAGGAGGGTAGAACGGTGCTCTTCCGTTTCTCTAAATATTATGGTTTGGTGAGCAGCGACGACCTGAGCGGCGAGCCTTATTTCATCACTATCACCGATGAGCATACTGCCAAAGACCCGATGGCCGACGCTGTAGAGAAGAAGAAGGAGGACAAGAACGATATAGGGCTGCGTTCTGCGCTGCCTTCCAAGATTAAGGCCGTGCTGACGACCGGGGGCAGGACGGTCGCTACGTATGAGATGAATGCGGCTCAGTTCGGCTTCGTGCAGTCGTTGAGCGGTGATCTCTTTGGCAAGAAGCAGTCGGCGCAGATCATCTTTGACCCGTTGACGGGAAGCGTGAGAAGTATCAAGAATATAGACATGAAATAAGGATTTGGCTCCCCATAAGTTTTTGACACAGATGAGGCAGGATCGTGACACAGATGGGGCAGGATCGTGACACAGATGAGGCAGGATCGTGACACAGATGAGGCAGGATCGCGACACAGATGAGGCAGTGTAGTTTAACGTTTTTGGTTGACTACTTTAAGCCTTATTTTTAATGTTGGTTGACCTGGTTAAACATTACTTTTATATTTGGTTGATACGTGTGC